>DATGAX010000550.1:0-2486 GCA_035312965.1 Acidimicrobiales bacterium | reverse complement strand
GTGGTCGGCCCGCCCCGACCTGCTGGTGGCCGGCAGCCCGGCGCACTCCCGCCTGCCCGACCTGGTGGCGGAGGCCAAGAAGGCCTACCCGGAGCTGCGGGTGCTGGCGCTGCTGCCGGTCAGCGAGGCGGGGAAGGTGCGGCCGGTGTTGTCGTCGGGAGCCGACGGCGTCCTCACCCGGCTGGCCTCGGCCGACGAGCTCGAGGCGGCGGTGCGGAAGGTGGCCGCCGGGGAGCGGGTCGTGGCCGCCGCCGCCCTCACCGTGCTCGTGGGCACGGCACCGAAAGCGGCGGAGGGGCCCACCCCCGGGCATCCGCTCACCGCCAAGGAGCGGGAGGTGCTCGACCTCCTGGCCAAGGGCCTGTCCAACCGGGAGATCGCCACCACGATGGTCGTGAGCACCGCCACGGTGAAGTCCCACCTCTCCAACATCTACGAGAAGCTCGGCGCCAGGAACCGCCAGGACGCCGTCGGACGGGCCATCGAGCAGGGCCTCCTGGGCTAGGCGCAAAACGGCACGTCCGGCTGCGGCCCCACCTCAGGTCGATCGCGGCCCGGTCGATGGTGTCGTATGAGGAGGTCCGGCAATGGGGTTGCGAGAGGTTTCCGCCATTCTGTGGAGAGAGCGCCACCTGCTCGAGCTGCTGCTGTTCAAGCTCGACGAGGAGCAGCTCGTGATGGCCGCCGGCCGGACCCGCTGGCTGCCCCGGGCCACCCGCGAAGTGGAGATGGTCCTCGAGGAGATCCGCCAGACCGAGCTCGAACGCGCCGTCGAGGTGAGCCGGGTCGCCCTCGACCTGGCGCTCCCGGCCGGGGCCAGCCTCCGGCAGCTGGCAGAGATGGCGCCGCCGCCGTGGCAGGGGATGCTGGTTGAACACCGGCAAGCCTTCCTGGCGCTCACCGAGGAGATCACCGTCCTCGTGCAGACGAACCGGGAGCTGCTGGCCCGGGGTCAGAAGGCGGTCCGGGAGTTGCTGGCCTCCATCGGCGACGGGAAGATCGAGGTCGGCGCCGGTTACGGAGGTCGCTCCGTGGTCGCCGAGCCCGGTCGGCCCTTCCTCATCGACGAGGCCCTGTGACGGGAAGGGGGAGGCAGGTGAGGCTCCCCGGTGTCTGACTTCAACGGCCTGCGGATCGCGCTCTCGTCGCTCTACGCCCAGCAGAAGGCGCTCCAGGTCACCGGCCAGAACATCGCCAACGTCAACACCGAGGGGTACTCCCGCCAGCGGGTGGAGATGACCGCCGACTCCGGGCCGGTCACGCCGGCCGTGGAGTCCCGCTACACCGGACCCGGCCTGGGGGTTCTGACCGGGGACACCACCCGGCTCCGGGACCAGTTCCTCGACCTGCGGAGCTACCAGGAGCATGCCGTCGACGCCGGCCTGAAGCAGAGCCAGAGCGTCCTCTCCCGCATCGAGCTGGCCGTCGACGAGCCGTCCGACAGCGGCCTGTCCAAGACCATCTCCGGCTTCCTGGCCGGCTTCGACGACGTCGCCAACAATCCCGACGACCAGGCCGCCCGGGCCCAGCTGGTGGAGCAGGGCAAGACGCTGGCGGCCGGCTTCACCCAGCTCGACACCACCCTGGCCACTCAGCGGACGTCGGCCGTCGATGAGCTGAGCTCGCTGGTCGACGAGGTCAACACGTCGGCGTCCCAAATCGCCGGGCTGAACCAGAACATCACCTCGGCGGTCAACAACGGCCTCTCCCCCAACGAGCTCATGGACCAGCGCGACCAGCTGGTGGCGAAGATGGCCGAGGATGTCGGGGTCACGGTCAAGAACGGCGACAACGGGCAGATCGACGTCTACGTCGGCGGGACGGCGCTTGTCCGGGGTACCAAGGCCGCCCCCCTGAAGGTCGAGGTGGGCTCCGATCCCGCCCAGACCGTCCGGGTCACCTGGGCCGACGACAGCTACCCCGCTGGGGTCAGCGGATCGGCCGGAGGGCTCCTCTCGGCCGTCAACGACGTCATCCCCCGCTACCGGGCCGGGCTGGCCGGGGTGGCCCAGCAGTTGAGCACCGACGTCAACGGCCTCCACCGCACCGGCTACGCCCTCGACGGCTCGACCAACCGGGACTTCTTCACCACCGACTCCACCGGCGCCGTGGTGGTCAACCCCGACATCGTGGCCGACCCGACGCTGATCGCCGCCTCGTCGACCGCCGGCGCCACTCGGGACGGGTCGGTGGCGCAGCAGATCGCCGAGCTCACCGGCGCCGGCGAGAGCTACCAGCAGCTGGTGGTGAAGCTCGGCGTCGAGTCCCAGGCCGTCAACCGCCGGGTCGACGTCCAGGCGTCGATCGTCCAGAACGTCGACAGCGCCCGGGACTCCGTCTCCGGCGTGAACCTCGACGAGGAGATGACCTCCATGCTGCAGTTCCAGCACGCCTACGACGCCGCGGCCCGGTTCCTCACCGCCGTCGACCAGACGCTCGATACGCTCATCAACCAGACCGGCCTGGTCGGCCGCACCTAGGAAGCC
>DATGAX010000549.1:0-3812 GCA_035312965.1 Acidimicrobiales bacterium | reverse complement strand
TGGTCACCATCGAGGACTCCCTAGAGTTGGGCTTGGACCGCTACCCCGACCTGCACCCCGATGTGGTCGCGCTGGAGGCCCGCGAAGCGAACCTGGAGGGCGAGGGCGGTATCAGCCTGGCCGACCTGGTCCGCTGGGCGCTGCGCCTGTCGCCGGACCGGGTGATCGTCGGCGAGGCCCGAGGCGAGGAGGTGCTGGCCTTGTTGAACGCCATGTCGCAGGGCAGCGACGGGTCGATGGCCACTATCCATGCCTCCACCTCCAAAGGGGTGTTCTCCAAGCTGGCCACATACGCGGTGCAGGCCCCCGAACGCCTCCCGCTGGAGGCCACCAACCTGCTGGTGGCCAACGCCGTGAACTTCGTCATCCACCTCGGCCAGGACACGACAGGCCGGCGGTTCGTGTCCTCGGTGCGGGAGGTGACTGACGCGGAGGGGCCGGTGGTGATCTCCAACGAGGTGTTCCGCCCCGGCCCCGACGGTCGGGCTATCCCGGGGGTGGCTTTACGAACCGAAACGGCCGATCAGCTGGTCGAGGTCGGTTTCGACCCTGACCTGTTGGACCGGCCGGGAGGTTGGTGGCAATCGTGACTGCCCTCGCCGTGCTGCTGGGCGTCGGTGTCGGCGCGGGGCTCCTCCTCATTGTTGTAGGGGTGCGAGGTTCGGAGACCCGACCGACGGCAGCGGCTCGCCTTTCGCCCCGCCGCCTTGAGGGCCACACCGTGCGCCTGGCCGCCGCGGTGGGCGCCGGCGTGGTGGTGGGGGCGGCCACCGGCTGGCCGGTCGCCGCCCTGATCGCCGGGGCTGGCTGCTGGGCTGTCCCCAAACTGTTCGGCGACTCCAGGGACCAGGCGGGGTTGATCGCCCGGGTGGAGGCGATCGCCGGGTGGGCGGAGATGCTGCGCGACACCATGGCCGGCGCCGCCGGACTGGAGCAGGCCATCGCGGCCAGCGCACCGGTCGCCCCCTTACCGATCCGCCCGCAGGTGGTCGAGTTGGCCGCCCGGCTGGAACGCGACCGGCTTGGCTCATCCCTGCGGGCCTTCGCCGACGAGTTGGCCGACCCCACCGCCGACCTGGTGGTCGCCGCCCTGTTGTTGGCGGGCGAGCATCAGGCCGGCCGGCTCGGCGACTTGTTGGGCGGCCTGGCCGGCTCCGCCCGCGACCAAGCCACCATGCGACTGCGAGTAGAAGCGGGCCGGGCCCGTACCCGCACGTCGGTCAAAGTGATCGTCGGCGTCACCGCCGGCCTGGCCCTGTTCTTGGCCGTGCTCAACCACGGCTACCTCGCCCCCTACTCCAGCCCCACCGGCCAGCTCGTCCTGCTCGTGGTGGGAGCGCTGTTCGCGGCGGGGTTCGCCTGGCTGGCCAAGATGACCCGCCCTGTCCGCCCGGCCCGCCTGCTGCGTGCCGACCCGGTGCTGGTGGGGGAGGGCGGCCGGTGATCGCCGCCCTGCTCCTCGGCGCCGGAGCCGGCTCCGGGCTGCTCCTGATCGCCCGTGGCATCGCCCCGCCCCGACCGTCGCTGGCCGACTCGCTAGCCCAGCTCCGCCGACTGCCCGACCCGGCCCCGATCGTCACCGGCGAGCCCGACGGCGGGTTCGCCGCCCGCCTCGGCGGCCCCCTAGCCCGGCTGGTCGGCCGGGCCCGCCCACAGACGCTGCTGTGGAGCCGGGTACGACGCGACTTGGTGGTGCTGGGCCGCAGCCCCGATCGTCACATGGCCGAAAAGACCGCCCTGGCCCTAGTCGGCCTAGTCCTGGTGCCCGCCTGCGCCACCATGCTGGCTCTCGCCGGGGTGACAATTCCGCTGCCGGTACCGCTGTGGGCGGCGATCATCCTGGCGATCGGCGGTTTCCTGGTCCCGGACTTCGGGATCCATGCCGAAGCCGAAGCCCGCCGCCGCGACTTCCGCCACGCCCTGTCCAGCTTCTTGGATCTGGTGGTCATCGCCCTGGCCGGAGGCGGTGGAGTCGAAACGGCGCTGGCCGACGCTGCCAGTATCGGTGACGGATGGGCTTACGACCAGCTGCGCCGCAGCCTTGACCACGCCCGATTGGCCCGCCAAAGTCCTTGGACCGCCCTTGACCGCTTGGGCGTCGATCTCGGTGTGGCCGAGCTGGGCGAGCTGGCCGCGTCCGTCGGTCTGGCCGGCACTGAGGGCGCCAAGGTCCGCGTCTCGCTGCAGGCCAAGGCCGTCTCGCTGCGCTCCCACCAGCTCGCGGAAGCCGAAGCCACCGCCCAATCCGACACCGAACGAATGAGCCTCCCCGTGGTGCTGCTCTTCGCCGGGTTCTTGTGCTTCATCGGCTACCCGGCCATCGAACGAGTCATGACCGGCCTCTAACCCCGCAGCCACCCCTGACCAATGTCCCCTGACCAATGACCCGACCCGTGATCGCAACAAAGGAGTGAAGGAGAAGTGACGTGATCTTCGAGCTGGACCTCATCCGGCGCATGATGGCCATCCTGCGCCAACGACTAACCGACCTGCGCGCCGAACCCGACGCCGGCTACTCCACCGAAACGGTGATCGTGATCGCCCTGCTGGTAGCGATGGCTGTCACCGCGGTCGGGATCATCGCGGCCAAGGTCATCGCCACCGCCAACCACATCTCCACCGGCGGTGGCTAACCCACCCGGACCACTGATGGCTCGTATCCGACGGTGCGAACACAACAACGAGCGCGGGTCGGCCAGCGCCGAGCTGGTCATCGCCACCCCGCTCCTGCTGTTGTTGATCCTGGCGGTAGTCCAGTTCGCCCTGTGGCAGCACGCCACCCACGTGGCCCAAGCCGTCGCCCAACAAGGACTGGCCGCCGGAAGAGTCCAAGACGGCACCGACCAGGCCGCCACCGGCCAAGCCACCGCCCTGCTCGACCAGCTCGGATCCGGCGTGCTCGTCCACCCGCAGGTGACCGCCACCCGCGCCGCGCAGACCACCACCGTGATTGTCACCGGCCGAGCCGAAGGGATCCTGCCCTTCCTCTCCCTGCCGGTGCGCTCCGTGGCGGTCGGCCCCACCGAACGTTGGACCACCCCAGACGGGAAAGGCCCATGAGGCGCAGCTGTGGCGACGAGACGGGGTCGGCCACCGCCGAGCTCGTCATCCTCACTCCACTGCTGATCCTGTTCTTGTTGCTGGTGGTCGCTCTCGGTCGGCTGTCGGGGGCCCGTCTCGACGTCAACGGTGCCGCCGCTCAGGCCGCCCGGGCGGCGTCGATCGCCCGCGACCCGGCCACCGCCGCCACCGACGCGACCCAGACCGCCAGCGCATCGTTGGCGTCGCGACATCTGACCTGTGCCCACCTTTCCGTCGCCGTTGACACCACCGGGTTCAACCCGGGCGGCGACGTGGCCGTCACCGTCTCCTGCTCGGTCGATCTGTCCACTCTCACCGGACTGCACCTCCCTGCCCACGAAACAGTCTCCGACCGCTTCGTCGAACCCATCGACCTGTACCGGAGTACCACCCCATGAGGCGAACAGCAGGTCGCGACCGCGGCGAGGAGGGGATGGTCACCGCGTTCGTGGTCATCTTCACCTTCGCCCTCCTGCTACTAGCCGGGCTGGTCATCGACGGAGGCCTCACCCTGGCCGCCCGGGTCCAAGCCATCAACGAAGCCCAAGCCGCGGCCCGAGCTGGCGCGCAGCAGATCAACCTCCCCCTGTTCCGCGCCACCGGCCGAGTCGTCCTCCAACCCGACCAGGCCGCCCAAGCCGCCCAGACCTACCTGGCCGCCACTGGCCATACCGGAACCGTCACCGTCAACGGCGACCAAGTCCAAGTCGCCGTCAACATCACCCAACCCA
>DATGAX010000548.1:0-3086 GCA_035312965.1 Acidimicrobiales bacterium | reverse complement strand
GTCGAGCACTTCGAGTGGCTGGTGGGCTGCGGGGTGCCTTTCAAGCCCACGTTCTGGGCCCAGCCGGCCTGGGAGCCGCCGCTCGACGACGGGCTGATGTACTCCGGCGGTGAGAATGCCTACCCGTTCAACGAGCTGGTCCGTCCGGCGCCCCGGGCCCACGTGCCGCAGATGGCCGCCAAGAAGACGGGGCGGCGGGGTGGCGGCTGGATGATCCTGAGCCACGTGACCGAGACGGCCCTGTCCCGGGGGGTGGATGTCCGCTACGACGTCCACGTCCAGCGCCTGATCATGGACGGCGACGGAACGGTGGTCGGCCTGGCCGCTCGCAGCTACGGCGACGACGTGCTGGTCCGCGCCCGCGGCGGCGTGGTCCTGGCGACCGGAAGCTTCACGTACTCCGACGATCTGCTGGCCTACAACTCGCCCTGGCTCCTGGGCCGCCCGGGGTCGGCGGTGGAGGCGCACGACGGCCGGTCGATCAAGATGGCGCAGGCCGCCGGCGCCGACGTGCGCCACATGGACGCCTTCGAGTGCGCCATCGGCGTCGACCCGGCTCTGCTGGTGCGGGGACTGCTGGTCAACAGTCACGGTCAGCGGTTCATCAACGAGGACACCTACCCCGGGCGGGTGGCGCACGCCATCCTGCGGACCCAGGACAACGACGCCTTCCTGGTGATCGACGAAGAGAGCTACGAGGAGTCGCCGGAGCCGCTCAGGATGAAGTTCCTCAAGCTGAGACCCACCTGGGCGGCGGCCACCGCGGCGGAACTGGAAGCGGACACCGGGATCCCCGCCGGGGGGCTCGAGCAGACGATCAGCCTGTACAACCGTCACGCCGCGGCCGGGGTCGACCCCTTCTTCCACAAGGACCCGAAGTGGGTGCGCCCCCTCACCGGCGGCCTCGGCGTCATCGATCTGCGCGGCATGTGCAACGGCTTCACGCTGGGCGGCCTGGCCACGACGGCGGATTCGCAGGTCCGGCACGTGGACGGCGAGCCCATCGCCGGCCTGTACGCCGCCGGGCGGGCCGCCAACGGCATCCCGGCCTGGGGCTACGCGAGCGGGACATCCCTCGGAGACAGCACGTTCTTCGGCCGGCGGGCCGGTCGGGCCGCGGCCCGCGCCGCCCGGGCCGGTTGACGGTTCGACCCGGAGCGGGGAGGGGCCGCTGATCCGGGACGTGCGGCGGCCGGGGGCGGGCTTCATGGGAAAAGGGCCAGGAGTGCACCACACCGCCCATTCGTTCCTTTAACTTCTGTAGGGCCGCGAGCCCGGTTCCCTGTGTACTGCCCCTTCCGGGGAGCCGGGCTCCGGCCTATCGATTTCCGTGCTTTCTCCGGTTGAGGAGGGTTGCCGGCTGGTTGGCCCCCGGTTGGGTTGAACCGTCTTAGCTGGCCCCCAAGGCGAGAGCGGTCCCCACCGTTCTCCTGCCCGGCTCGGTCCGCCAGTAGGGGCGGCGGACCGGGCCATCCCTTTTGTGCGCCCGGTATGCCCGATTCGATCCCTGCGGCCGGTGCCCGATCGTGCAGACCTTGGCTCAGGTCCACCCTGATCCTTGTGAACGGGTGGATCAGACGAGAGAATTCGGCGCACCGTAAGGGGCGGCCGGCCCGGTGGATATCGAGGAGATGGTGATGGAACGGGATACTTTCGTCGATGCGACACAGCCCTGGTGGCTGACCCAGCGCGAACTCAACAACACCACGCTGGTCGAGCAACGGGACGGGCTGGCCCAGGATCTGGGCTGGGAGAAGCAGTGGTTCGAGGCCCAGAACCGGGTCGAGGAGCTGTACCAGAAGGTCGAGACCGCCGACCCGGACCTGCTGCGCCAGCTCGACGAGTTGGTCGACGAGAACCAGCAGGTGGAGTGGATGAAGGTGCTGCGCACCCGCCTGGCCCCGCCGACGCAGAACGGGGCGGAGTCGGAGACCGCCGAAGCCGAGGGCGAGGCCACCGGCCAGGCGACGCCGGCCGAGGATCCTGGCACCTGGGATGACAACTGGCAGATGCTGACCCGCGTGGGCCCCGGCCAGGTGTACCAGTTCGCGTTCAGCGACGACAAGGTGGCCATCCGGCCGGGAAGCACGTGGATGACCGCCGAGGAGGCGACCGCGGCGAAGGCGGCCGCCAGCACGGCGCAGAACGGTCAGGCCGAGCCGGCCCAGTCCGCGGCCGCCGAGGCCGCCGAGTCGGCGTCGCCCGGCGGCGCTCCCACGGCGCCGACAGAGGCGGAGATCACCTGGAACGAGCAGTGGGGCATGTTCCTCCGCCAGGTCGACGGCAACTACGAGTACGCGCTCAGCAACCTCTTGGCCGATGGCCCGGGCACGCCCCAACCCGGGGGCCAGCCCGACGGCCAGTGGCACAACACGCAAGAGGCGGCGACCGCGGCGCGTACCCAGGTGGCGGAGCTCAAGGAGACCTTCTCCGATCTGGTTGCCAACCCCGACGTGCCGATCAACCAGGAGGACCTGGAAAAGGCCCTTCAGGACCCCAACTTCCAGCAGAACCTCTCGGACGCGGAGCGGGCGTTGGAGCAGGAGCTGGCCGAATTGGAGACAGAGGGCTGACCGGGTCGGGCACTTGGGCCTGATCTGATCGGGCCGACTGCCGGCGGGGGCCGGCGACGCGGCAGGATTACCGCCCGTGCCCGCCGGGACGACGCCCGCCCATCTGACGTTGCCGCCCCGCCGGCTGGTGATGCTCGTCGTGGCGTGGCCCGTGCTGGTGTTCCTCAGCGCGTCCGCGTTCCTGTTCGTCTGGCCCCGGTCCGACCACCCGGCGCGCGCCGGCGCCATCCTCGTGCTCAACGGCCCCGACAACGCGGCGCGGGCCCGGCTCGGGATGGAGCTGGCCCGGGAGGGCGTGGCGCCGGTCCTCATGTACTCGCAAGGGGCCTACCAGCCCAGCCGGTACGCCCCGTACTGCCCCCGCCTGCCCGCGGTGACGGTCGTGTGCTTCGTGCCGTCGCCCCCCCGCACCGTCGGCGAGATCGACTTCGCCGCCCGTTATGCCGCCGCCCACGGGATAGGGAGCCTGCTGGTGGTGGCGGGCCGGGCCCAGAGCGCCCGGGCCCGCATGCT
>DATGAX010000547.1:0-2903 GCA_035312965.1 Acidimicrobiales bacterium | reverse complement strand
GGTCGAGGTACCCCGGCCACCCGCTGTTGTGCTCCTTGGCGTAGCGCTCCTTGTCGGCATCGGTCCAGGACAGCAGGTCGTGGCCTCTCTCCATCACCCTCAGATGGGTGCGCTCCGCCCCGAGGGCGGTGAGGGTGAACTCGACCAGGACCGAGTTGCCCTCCACCGGCTCCTCGCCCGCCGGGTGGTTCCACCGGAAGGAGAAAGTCGTCGGGGGTTCCACTGCCACCACCACGATCGGTCCGCCGTGGTGCTCGTCGAAGCCCATGTACCCACGGCCCCCCGGCCGGAGATCCAACTCGACCTCACTGGCGAACCACTGCCTGATCTGGTCCGGCTCCGTAATGGTGCGCCATACCACATCGACCGGCGCCTCGATCTCGATGTCCCGTTCGATCTTCAAGTCGGCCACGGCCCGCTCCACCCTCTCTGGTTCCGTCCGGGCCCCTTCCGGCGCCCGATCTGCAACCAAAGGTAGCACGTTCAGGCCACATATGCAACCAGAAGTTGCACATGCGCCGGCTGATGGGCGGCGCCTGCTCAGGCGATGGCGGCCAGGAGGTCCGCACGGGTCGGTCCGCCGGTGGGCTCGCCGTCGGCTCCCTCCGACTGCAACCCCCGCAGCCGCGACCGCAGCCCGTCGTCGCCGAGCACGTCGTCGGGGTGGCGCAGCACCATGGCCATGTCCAGCACCGCCCTGATCATGTCGCCGTCGGCCAGGGCCGATCCCTCGAGGCCGTGGTTGAGACTCCAGAACTCGTCATCGGTCCGGTACGTCGTGCCGTCTATCACCGCATCGATCTCCCGCAGCCGGTGCCGGTCGTACCGCAGCGTGGTGCGGTACCACGGCTCGACCGTCTCCCGGGTGGTCCGGGCCCAGTCCCGGGCCAGCTCCCACGGATCGCCGGGCGACTTGCGCAGGTGATCGCGCAGGGCCACGGCGTGCATCAGGCCCACGCTGGCGCCGCGGCCGAGGGATGGATTGGTGCACGCCCACGCGTCGGCCACGGTGACCACCCCCGTCACGACCGGCTCGTCCCCGGGCGCCAGGTCCCGGATGCGGTCCTCGATCTTCGACATGCTCACCACACCGGGCTCGATGGGAACGGCGTCGATCCAGTGGGCGGTCAGCGGGAGAAGCCGGGCCACTGCCGTCCACTTCTCGGGGTCGCGCAGGGCTCGGAGGGCGGGGTCGTTCGAGCTGGCCGTGAGCGTGACCGACCAGGTGCCGTTGTCGGCGGGGAGGGTGAGGACACCGATGCTGCCCCAGTCCTGCTTCAGCGGACCGATCATCACCGGCATCTCCCCGTCGCCGGAGCGGAAGTGACGCCCGTAGTAGACGAACCCGCAGTCCTCGAGTTCCTCCTCCGCCGCCCGGGCCCCGATACCGGCCAGCCAGCGGGGCAGGGGGGAGCGCCGCCCGCCGGCGTCGACCACCAGATCGGCCGGAACCTGCTCTCCCGATTCCAGCCGGACCCCGGTGACGTGGGGGACGCCCGGCCGGTCGGACGTCCCGGTGACCAGTCCCTCGACCGGGGCGCCCCGCCGGATGGAGACCCCGGGGGTGGATTCCGCCAGCCGGGCGGTGGCCGCCTCGACCGTCGCCCGCCGCCCCGTGATCAGATCGAAGCGGTCGTCGCCGGGTTGGGACCCGCCCTTCATCTCGTCGGGGATGTTGGCGACGACGTTGTAACGCAGGGCGCCCCCCGCTTCCAGCGCGCCGGGCAGGTCGGGCAGTTCGGACTCCGCCAGCTGCCGGAAGCGGCTCAGGAAGAGATGGGCCAGGCGGAACTGGTTGACTCCCCGGCGCTCCCAGCCGTCGAAGGCGGTCGCCGGGTCGGGCGGTCCCTCCGCATCCCGTTCCAGGACCGTCACCTCATGGCCGTCCCGGGCCAGCAGCATGGCCGTGCACAGCCCCATCATCCCGGCACCGACTGTTACAACTCGCAAGGCCATCCTCCTCGGGGGGCGGGTGCGTCCACGCTATTCCGGCTGCGGCTACCCGACCGAACGACCGGGAGGTGCCGGAAAGTTGCGGCTATAGCGACAACTTTCCGGCATGCCAGGTGTTCGGCACCCGCCGGCTCGCTGGATCTCTCAATGCGGCGGACGGGGCGGACGGGGCAGGCGGACCCTCGGTGGGCCGAAGGTCCCGATGACCACCCCGATCACCGCCATGCCCACCACGATCACGATGGCCGGGCCGACGGTGCGGTAGGCGGCGATCGAGTAGACGATGAGCAGGAGGTTGACCCCGATGCCGATCAGCAGTCCGGCGACGAAGCCCGTGATCGGGTGGCGGCGGATCCGGTCGGCCTCCGCGGCCCGCACGATCCGGGGGCGGAGCAGCAAGATGAGCAGGAGCCCGATGACGACCAGCACCAGGCCGATGATCCACGGCGCCGTGCCCACCGGGCTGCCGGTGATCTTGACCCACATGTCTCCGCGGCAAGCGCCTCCGGTGCCGGCGATCCCCCCGCTCACGTAGTACAGCCCGGTGACCTTGAACGGGAAGTAGCCCGAGGTGTTCTGCGACCCGGACGTCGTCGTCAGCTTCCGGGTGTTGGCCGAGCCCCCGGACTTGGCCTTCACTCCGACCACGGAGACCGACCAGTGATGGTTGGTGATCGGCCCTAGCGATCCGCCGCGGTACTGGACCCGGCCCTTGGGGTCGATCAGGAGGGCCCGGCTGGGTGAGGCTTTCGGTGATCCAGGGGCGGTCACCTCTCCGATGAGGACGCCATGCCGGTCAAAGGACTGCCCCGTGCCGGTGCATCCGCCTCTCAGGTCCAGTCCCGCCGGATGAGCGGCGGCGTTCTTGCCTGTGATGGACGCGGCGTTGGTAGTGAGGGCCCCGAGGATCAGCAGGACGACCAGCTCCAACACCAGGATGACCACGACGA
>DATGAX010000546.1:0-4302 GCA_035312965.1 Acidimicrobiales bacterium | reverse complement strand
AGTCTGGACCTCTTCATCGTCAACGTGGCCCTGCCCCGGATCGCGACCGATCTGCACGCGACCAGCCTGAGCGGCCTGTCCTGGGTGCTCAACGGCTACGCCATCGTGTACGCCTCGCTGCTCGTCTTCTTCGGCCGCCTGGCCGACCGCTACCGGCGCGACCTCGGCTTCCTCGTAGGGGTGGCCGTGTTCACCGCGGCATCGGCCGCCTGCGCCGTGTCCACCAGTGTGGGCATGCTGGTCGGCTTCCGCCTGCTGCAGGCCGCCGGGGCGGCCCTGCTCACGCCGACGTCCCTCGGCCTGCTGCTCGCCTCCTACCCGGCGGAGGGCCGGTCGGGAGCGGTCCGGGCCTGGACGGCGACAGGGGGCCTGGCCGCCGCGCTGGGGCCTGTGGTGGGCGGCCTCCTGGTCGGTGTCAACTGGCGGCTGGTGTTTCTCGTCAACGTTCCCGTCGGGATCGCCGCCCTGGTGATCGGATGGCGCCGGCTGCCGTCGGTCCCGGGGCACGAGGCGGAGCGGCCCGATCCGGTCGGGGTGGTCCTGGTTACCGCCGGGGTGGGGGCCCTCACGTTCGGACTGGTCAAGGGCAGTGACTGGGGGTGGGGCTCGCCGGGGATCGTGGCCATGCTGGCCGCGGCGACCGTCCTCATCGGCCTCTTCGTGGCCCACTGCGCGAGGGGCTCGGCCCCTCTGGTGCACCCGTCGCTGTTCCGGTCGACCCACTTCACCGGCGCCTCCCTGGTGGCCCTGTTCTTCTCGGCTGCCTTCGGTGCCATGCTCCTGTCGATCGTCCTGTGGGAGCAGGAGGTGTGGCACTGGTCCCCCCTCAAGGCCGGTCTGGCCCTGGCTCCCGGCCCGGCCATGGTGCCGCTCGTCTCCTTCGTGATCGCCGGCCGGCTGATCAAGCGCTTCGGGGCGTCAGCCGTGATCGCGGCGGGCAGCACCGCCTTCGCCGCCGGCCAGGTGTGGTGGGCCCTGTCGATCGCCGCCCATCCCAATTACGTCTCGGGCATCCTGGCCGGCACGGTGCTCAACGGGATCGGCGTAGGCCTGACCCTGCCCACCATGATGGCCACGGCGTCGGCATCGCTCCCCCCTCAATCGTTCGCTACGGGTTCGGCGGTGGTCAACATGATCCGCCAGACGGGTCTGGCCCTCGGAGTGGCGATCCTCGTGGCGCTCCTGGGCCGTTCCGGACATCCCAGCCTGGGGACGTTCCATCACGCCTGGTGGATCATCGCCGGCATGGCCCTGGCCGGTGCGGTGCCGGCCCTCGCCCTGCTGCGCCGTCCGGCCGCCATCGTGTAACTCTGGGGGCCGGTGCGCGAGGAATTCCGCTTCCACGATCGGGCCGACGCCGGGCGGCAGCTGGCGGCCGAGCTCCTGGAGCTGGAGCTGCCCCGGCCGCTGGTGCTCGGGTTGCCGCGGGGCGGGGTGCCGGTGGCAGCGGAGGTGGCGAGCGCCCTCGGAGCTCCGCTCGACGTCTTCGTGGCCCTCAAGATCGGTGCCCCCCGCCAACCCGAGTTGGGCATAGGGGCGCTGGCCGAAGGGCAGGAGGAACCTCTGCTGTCGCCCGCCGCTCTGCATGCCGGGCTGGACCGGGCCGGCCTGGGCCGGCTGGCCGGTCCGGTGAGAGACGACATCACGAGGCGGGTGGCGCTGTACCGGGATGGTCGCCCGCCGCCGGAGATGGAGGGGCTCGACATCATCCTGGTGGATGACGGCCTGGCGACGGGGGTCACGGCGGAGGCCGCCCTCTCGGTGCTCAGACGCGGCCGGCCCCACCGGCTCGTCCTCGCCGTACCGGTCGGCGCGCCGGCGACCATCGCCCGGTTGGGCGGCAGCGCCGACAGAGTGGTGGCGGCGCTCGAACCGGTCGAGTTCTACGCCGTGGGGCAGTGGTACGACGACTTCCGCCAGACGAGCGACGAGGAGGTGTTGAGGCTGCTGGCGCCGGGCGGCGCGTAGCCTCGGGCCGGATGGACGGTCCCCTCGCCTCTTTGGGCCTGACAAACCCGGTGCTGGCGGCGCCCATGTCCGGTGGCCCGACGACACCGGCGATGGTCGTGGCGGCCGCCTCCGTCGGCAGCTTCGGCTTCTTGGCCGGCGGCTACAAGCCGGTGGACCAGCTGGCGGCTCAGATCGCCCAGGTGAGGGCGGCCACCCCGGCGTTCGGGGTCAACCTGTTCGCCCCGAATCCGGTTCCGGTCGACCCGGGTGAGTACCGCCTCTACGCCTCGTCCATCCAGGGGGAGGCCGGACGTTACGGGATCGATCTCAGCGGCGTGGCGCCGAGAGAGGACGACGACGACTGGGAGGCCAAGGTCGAATTGCTCCTGTCGGATCCGGTGCCGGTCGCCAGCTTCACCTTCGGGTTGGTCGCCGAGCAGGTAGTGCACGCCCTGCGCCGGGTCGGCACGCTCGTCCTCCAGTCGGTGACCTCCCTCGCCGAGGCCGAGATGGCCCACGCCGCCGGCGTCGACGGGCTGGTCGTGCAGGGAGCCGAGGCGGGGGGCCACTTCGGCACGTTCACCCCGGCCGACCCGGGATCGGGGCCACCGCTGCAGGATCTGGTCGCGGCGGTACGGCGGGACGTCCAGTTGCCTGTGGTGGCGGCGGGTGGCCTGGCGTCGCCCGGCGCGGTGGCGGCGACCCTCCGCGCCGGGGCGGACGCCGTAGCCGTGGGGACCTTTCTCCTGCTGACCGAAGAGAGCGGCGCCTCGGAGACGTACCGCGACGCGCTGGCGGTGCGGCGCCAGTCCACCACTGTCGTCACGCGGGCCTTCACCGGCCGCCCGGCCCGGGCCCTGCCCAACCGGTTCACCGAGCGCCATGGCGCCGCCGCCCCGCTCGGGTACCCCGCCCTCCACCACCTGACCATCCCTCTGCGGCGGGCCGCGGCGGCCGCCGGCGACCCGGAGGTCATCAACCTGTGGGCTGGGACCGGCCATCGCCACGCTCCCACCGGGCCCACCGCCGACGCCCTGACGTTCCTCGCTTCGGCCCTCTGAAGCCCCCAGAAACCCGGCCGGTTACCGGCGGACCCCCCGGTAGGGTTGGCGCCTTGAGGACGAGAACGGTTGCGGATCAGGCGGGAGCGGCGCCGAACGCTCCCGAATGGGTCACTCTCGCCATCGCATGCGTGGCCCAGTTCATGGTCGTACTCGACGTCTCGATCGTCAATGTCGCGCTCCCGTCCATCGGCCGGGACCTGCACTACAGCCCCACCGGCCTGCAATGGGTGGTCAACGCCTACGTCCTGACCTTCGCCGGATTCCTCCTCCTCGGCGGCCGGGCGGCCGACCTCTTCGGGCGGCGCCGGGTGTACATCTTCGGCCTCGCCCTCTTCACCGGAGCCAGTCTGGTCGGCGGCCTGGCCCAGGACTCGACGTGGCTCACGGTGGCCCGGGCCGTGCAAGGCGTGGGCGGCGCCTTCCTGTCGCCCGCCACCCTGACGATCATCGTGACGACCTACTCCGGTCCCCGCATGGCCAAGGCCCTCGGAGTGTGGAGCGCGGTGGCCGGTGGCGGCGGGGCGGCCGGTTCAGTGCTGGGCGGCGTGCTGACGGCCGAGATCAGCTGGCGGTGGATCCTCTTCGTCAACATCCCGATCGGCGTGGCCGCCGGCCTGGCCGCCATCACCTTCCTGAGCGAGGCCAGGCGCGACGAGGCAGCTCGCGCCGGCACGCGGCTGGACGTGGGCGGGGCGGTGACGGTTACCGCCGGCCTCGGTGCCCTCGTCTACGCCATCGTCGGCACCAGCACCCACCCCTGGGGATCGGCCTACACGCTCACCATCCTCGCCGTGGCGGCCCTCCTGCTGGGCATCTTCGCCATGCTCGAGCGCCGGGTGGCGGTCCCCCTGGTGCCGTTCCGGCTGTTCCGCAACCGTTCGGTCACCGGCGCCAACATGGTCATGTTGCTCATCGGGGCGGCGTTCTTCTCGTTCTGGTTCTTCGCCTCGCTGTACATGCAGAACGTGCTCGGCTACTCCGCCCTGCGGGCCGGGATGGCGTTCCTGCCGATGGCCATCATCATCATGGTGGCGGCCCAGGTGAGCTCCCGGATGCTGCCCCGCCTGGGCGTCCGGCCCCTGCTCATCGCCGGCACGGTCATGGCGGGAGGCGGGTTCCTCTGGTTGGCGCAGATACATGCCGACTCGGGCTACTGGGCCAACGTGTTCGGCCCCGGCATGCTGATCTCGGGCGCCCTCGGCGTCCTGTTCACCCCGTTGGCGGCGGCCGCCACCGCAGAGGTGCCCTACACCGAGGCGGGGCTAGCATCGGGCGTGCTCAACACCTC
>DATGAX010000545.1:0-12991 GCA_035312965.1 Acidimicrobiales bacterium | reverse complement strand
TCCCCCTTTGCTGGCCCCGGCGGACTTCTCGAGGACGTCCACCAGGTAGTCCGGATCCCGCCGCTCGACGATGCATTCCGCCTTGCGCGTGACCACGTCGTCGCTCGGCGACGGGGGGCCCATCATCCAGAAACGCCCGTCGGCCAGGCCGTCGGCCACCTGGGCGGCCACCTGTTCGAGCGGCGTGAAGGCCACCTTCACGCCGGCTTGGGCGAAGCGATCGACGACGGCGTCGAGCGTCTGGGGCGGCGCGGCGCGGTCCTGGGTCGGGGCATATTTCTCGGGCCGGTGACGCCACGACTCCCAGATGCCGGTGTTGAGGAATCCCGCCGGGAACAGGGCTGAGGCCCGCACCGCCGATCCGGCCAGGCGGAGATGCGTGTAGAGGCTTTCGCTGAGGCACAGCACGGCCGCCTTGGTCATCGGGTACACCGCGGTGGCCGGTCCGCCCATGGCGCCTTTGGCGATAGGGGCGAAGGAGCCGTTGCCGGAGCACGTGTTGACGACGTGGCCCTCGTCCTGCGCCACCAGCAGGGGGACGAAAGCCTTGATCCCGTGGATGACGCCGAGCACGTTGACGTCGATGCCCCACTGCCAGTCGGCCAGGTCGTGCTCCCACAAGTAACCCTCGGAGACGCTGCCCGTCCCGGCGTTGTTGCACACCACGTGCACCGTCCCGTACAGGCCGCAGGCCTGGTCGGCGAGATGGCGGACCGACTCGAAGTCGGTCACGTCGGTCGGCACACCGGCCGCGTCGATCCCCTCCGACCGGAGCGTCTCGACGGTGCTCGCCAGGGCGTCCTCCAGGACGTCGGCGAGGACGACCTTCATCCCCTCCTGCCCGAGCCGCCGGCCGATGGCCGTTCCGATGCCACCGGCGCCCCCGGTCACCACGGCCACCTTCCCGTGCAGCGAGTCCATGACCCTCCCCCGAGCGGTCGACAGCCGGCCGTTCGTCTGCCGCGCAGCCTAGGCGGCGGAAATGGGAGGCTGGCGGGGTGAACAAGGACCTCGACTCGGATCCGGCGCTCGCCGCCTCCCTCTGTGCGGCCGCCCACCGCCGGCTGGAAGAGACCGCGGCTGGGCTGGACGACGAGACGGTCCGGCAGCCGAGCCGGCTGCCGGGATGGACCATCGCCCACGTCCTGACCCACCTGGCCCGCAACGCCGACGGGCACGCCCGTCGGCTCGAGGGATCCCTACGGGGTGAGGAGCTGGCCCGGTACCCGGGCGGCCGGGAGCAGCGGGCGCGGGACATCGAGGCCGGAGCGGGTCGGGTCGCGGCGGAGATCAGCGGCGACGTGGCCGCGTCGGCGGCCCGGCTGGAAGAGACATGGACGGCCTGTCTCGAAGCCGGTTGGCCGCACCGTGACCTGAGGGCCGGAGACGAGTACCCGACCACCTCCATCCCCGTACGCCGGCTGCGCGAGGTCGAGATGCACCACCTGGACCTCGGTCTCCGGTACCGGATCGCCGACTGGCCGCCCGAGTACGTCGCATGGGAGCTGCCGCAGATCCTGGCCACCGTGCCGGGCCGGGTGAAGGAGCTTTCGGATGCCCGGTCCCTGGTGGCCTGGCTGTCAGGCCGGGGGCCGGTGCCGACCGCCATCGGGCTCGAGGACTGGTGACCGATGGATCCCGTGACCTATTCGTCCTACCTGGCCCTGGACGAGGTCCTGGCCGCTCAGCGGCCGAGGAGCGGTGAGCCGGACGAGCTGCTCTTCATCGTCGTCCACCAGGTGTACGAGCTGTGGTTCAAGCAGCTGCTGCACGAGATGGACCGGTTGCGGGCCCACTTCGCGGCGGGCGACAGCCACAGAGGGCTCGACGCGCTCAAGCGGATACTGACGATCCTCAAGGTCGCCGTCGCCCAGGTGGACGTCCTCGAGACTCTCACCCCCCGTCAGTTCACCGGGTTCCGGACCCGGCTCGAGGCGGCCAGCGGGTTCCAGTCGGCCCAGTTCCGCGAGCTGGAGGCGGTCCTCGGCCGGCGCGACCCGGGGCTGGTGCGGGGCCACCCGGAAGGAAGCGCAGGCCGGGCCGCCATCGAGCGCCGGGCCGGTGAGCCCCCCGTCTTCGACGCCTATGCCCGGCTGCTGGCCGGCCGCGGGTATCCCGTGGCGCCGTCCTTCCTGGCCCGGGACCCGGCACAGCCGTACGAGGGTTCCGAGGAGATGCAGGACGTCCTGTTCGCGATGTACCAGGACGACGGTCCGGAAGCCCAGCTGGCCGAGCGGCTCGTCGACCTGGACGAGGGCCTGCAGGAGTGGCGCTACCGCCACGTCAAGATGGTGCAGCGCACCATCGGGGACAAGCCGGGCACCGGCGGGTCGTCCGGTTCGGACTACCTGCGCTCCACGCTCTTCACGCCGGTGTTCCCGGATCTGTGGGCGTTACGCCACCGGCTCTGAGCGGCGCCGCCACAGGACGATCAGCCCCGCCGCGCCGGCCAGCGTGACCACGGCCAGGACGGTGGGTCCCGTCCACGAGCCGCCCGTCGACGCGGCCTGGCTGGGCAGGGACAGGCTGGCCGGGTCGCCGGGCACCACCCGCGCCTCGAGCGTGGCGCCCGTCCGCAGGAGGGAACGGCTGCCGCGGATGGTCTCGGTGTACGAGGCTCCGCCGAACTGGTAGGACCCCTGGCAGACGTAGTACTGGACGGCCATGCCGATGCCCGACGAGATCCCCGAGCACGAGGTCACCGCCGCCTGCACGGCGACGCCATGGTTGCGCAGCCGCGCCGCACGGGACCGGTCCGACGCGGTGGTGGCGAACTGCCAGACGGTGATGGCGGCCAGGAGCAGCACGACGACGACGGCCAGGACACGCAGCGCCCGGCGGGGGTCCACCCGCGCCGCCCCGGCGCCTCGTATGTAGCTCTCCTCCGTCATGGAGGAGCAGATGCTAGGCGGCCGGCTGTACCACGCGGGCGCCCGCCGCCTGGGCGGAACGGACCAAGAAGGCCACGAAGGTCTTCATGACCCGCACGCCCCCGAAGGACGCGAACGACGACGCCGGAACGAAGTACCGGGTCTCCACGCCCGGTCCGGCCGCCAGGTAGATGGAGCACCCGTCGGTGAGGGCTTCGGCCGCCATCTCGGCGCCGGCCCAGGGCAGCTTGCCGAACGGCCCGACTACCAGGCCGTCCTCGTCGATGGTCAGTGAGACGGTGTGCGAGCCGTCGCCGACCGTCGCGGTGACGTTCTCGAGAGTGGCGAGCGCCATGTGGACCTCCTGTGTCATTTACGGCTATCGGAGGGGGGTGGGCGAAGCTTGACGGATGGCACCGTTTTTCCGTTTTGGGCGGCGGGGCGGTCCCTTCGTCCCGGCCGGGCAACTGTGGGAAACTGGCTCCGATCCACATTTGGGGGGAAGCGACACATGACCAGCACGTCCGAACCGGGTACCGGAGCCGCTGCAGAGGTGGACGCCGTGGTGGTGGGCGCCGGTTTCGCCGGGCTGTACCTCATCCACCGGTTGAGGCAGTCCGGCCACACCGTCATCGCCTTCGACACCGCAGACGACGTCGGGGGTACGTGGTATTGGAACCGCTACCCGGGAGCCCGGTGCGACATCCCGACCACCGACTACACGTTCAGCTTCGACCCGGAGCTCGAGCAGGAGTGGACGTGGTCCGAGAAGTACGCCACCCAGCCGGAAATCCTGAGCTACCTGCGCCATGTGGCGGACAAGCACGACCTCCGGAGGGACATCCGGTTCTCCACGCGCGTCGTGGGGGCCCGATGGGACGAGGTGGAGCACCGCTGGGCCCTCACCACCGACCGCGGCGACACCGTCCGGGCCCGTCACTACATCATGGCGACAGGGTGCCTGTCGGTGCCGAAGGAACCGGACATCGAGGGCGCCGGACGGTTCGGCGGCGAGGTGTACTTCACCAACCGGTGGCCGCACGAGGGTGTCGACTTCACCGGGAAGCGGGTGGCGGTGATCGGCACCGGGTCCTCGGGCATCCAGTCCATCCCGCTCATAGCGGCCGAAGCCGCGCAGCTGACGGTGTTCCAGCGCACCCCCAACTTCTCGTTCCCCGCCCACAACGGCCCGGCGTCAGCCGAGCGCCTGGCCGCGCTGGCCCGGGATCGGGAGGCGTACCGCGCCGAGGCCAAGCTGTCGAGGGCGGGCATGCCCTACGAGATCCCCGAGCTGAGCGGCCTGGTCGCGACCGAGGAGGAACGCCAGGCCCGCTTCGAGGGATCCTGGGAGAAGGGGGAGCTGCTCTCCATCACCGGCATGTTCCTCGACGTGCTGTCCAACCAGACGGTCAACGACATGGTGGCGGCCATGTTCCACGAGAAGGTCCGGGCCATCGTGCACGACCCGGAGACGGCGGAGGCCCTGTGCCCCAAGGACTACCCGATCGGCAGCAAGCGGGCCTGCCTGGACACCGGGTACTTCGAGACCTTCAACCTGCCGCACGTCCGCCTGGTCGACCTGCGCAGGCACCCGATCCGGACGGTGACCGAGACCGGTATCGACACCGTCGACGAGTCCTTCGAGTTCGACGCCGTCGTCTACGCCACCGGCTTCGACGCCATGACCGGGGCTCTGGTCGGAGTCGACATCACCGGCCGCGGGGGGTTGACGCTGAAGGACAAGTGGGCCGACGGGCCGTCCACCTATCTGGGCCTGACGACCACCGGCTTCCCCAACTTCTTCATGATCACCGGGCCCGGGAGCCCGTCCGTCCTGTCCAACATGGCGGTGTCCATCGAGCAGCACGTCGACTGGGTGACCGACTGCATCTCTTACATGGACGAGCACGGCTTCGAGACGATGGAACCGACCGATACGGCGGAAGCGGGCTGGAACCAGCACGTCAACGACTGCGCCTCGATCACCCTCATGCCCAAGGCCAACTCCTGGTACATGGGGGCCAACGTGCCGGGCAAGCCGAGGGTGTTCTACCCGTACATCGGCGGGGTGGACGCCTACCGGAAGGCGTGCGACGAGGTGGTCGAACGCGGCTTCCTCGGGTTCACCCTCGCCGGCCCGGCCGGGGCCGTCTGCCGCGACGGGCTGATTCGCGAGATGCAGCCGGACATGGCAATGGTCCTGGAGATGATGGAGACCCTCGGCCTGCCCCCGCTCGAGTCGCTCCCGGTGGCCGAGGCCAGGGGCCTGATGGCCGCCACCGCCGAGATGCGACCGCCCGGCCCCGACGTCGGCGAAGTGCTGGACGGGATCCTTCCGGG
The DNA here is from genome assembly GCA_035312965.1 of Acidimicrobiales bacterium. GTDB lineage: Bacteria > Actinomycetota > Acidimicrobiia > Acidimicrobiales > Palsa-688 > JAKCDU01. The sequence continues at coordinate 7,781 of DATGAX010000545.1, read as the reverse complement.
CCCGGGTGGCGACCTGCCGTACCGGCTGTACCGGCCGGCCGGCACAGGTCCGCACCCGGTCATCGCCTACTTCCACGGTGGCGGCTGGGTGCTCGGTGACCTGGACTCCGACGACCCGCTGTGCCGTGACCTGTGCGACCGCACCGGGGCCGTGGTGGTCTCGGTCAACTACCGGCACGCTCCGGAGTCCCGCTTCCCGGCGGCCGCCGACGACGCCTACGCGGCGGTGGAGTGGCTGGCCAAGAACGCGGTGGAGATCGGGGGGATCCCGGGCCAGCTCCTCGTCGCCGGTTGGAGCGCCGGCGGGAACATCGCCGCGGTGGCCACCCAGACGGCACGCGACGCCGGCGGCCCGGAGCTGGTCGGCCAGCTGCTGCTGACGCCGGCGACCGACAGCGACATGTCGCGGGGGTCGTACCGGGACAACGGCGAGGGCTACATCCTCACCACCGCCCTGATGCACTGGTTCTGGGACCACTACGCCGACGAAGCGCAGAGGACGGACGTCCGAGCCGCGCCCATCCGGGGCAACCTGTCCGGCTTACCGCCGGCTGTGGTGGTGACGGCCCAGTTCGACCCGCTCCGGGACGAGGGGGACGCCTACGCCGAGGCCCTGGCCGCGGCCGGCGTCCCGGTGACGCACATCCGGGCCCGGGGCCACACCCACACGTCGCTGACGATGGTCGACGTGGTGCTGTCCGGTGCTCCGGTGCGCCACGAGATGGCCGAGGCGGTGAAGACGCTCTTCCCCGCGCCGGTCGAGTCAGCGCGCTAGCGGGGCGGGCGCCGCCGCCGCCCGCTGGGCCGCCGACACGTCCCGGCGGTACACCCGGCGGCAGAGCCACAGCGCCCAGGCCCCCACGAGCATGGGCAGGGACAGGACCACGAAGGCCATCTCCAGACCGTGGGCGGCGGAGGCCGAGACCACGGTCCTGCTGGTGTCCACCCCGGTGGACAGTCCGGCCCCGCCCCCGCCGAAAGCCTCCGACACCAGACCGAAGATGACCGGCGCGGCCCCTTGGAGCACCTGGCGCAGGGCGGTGCGCACCGCCTCCGCCCGGCCCCACAGCGCCGAGGGGACGATGTCCAGGCGGGCCGCATCCACCGGGGGGTTGGCCGCGCCGACGCAGAACGCGGCCAGGAAGAAGATGGGCATCGACACCGCGAGCACGTGGATCAGAGCGCCGGGCACGAAGAACACGGCCGTGCCGAGGTAGGCGAGGGAGCCCACGACTATGCGGGCGTTGACCCGGCCCTTGCGGATGAGGCTGTCGGTCGTGCGCCCGCTCAGCACCACACCGGCCACGGCACCTACCGCCACGAGCAGGAACAGCACGGTGGCCAGGCTCTGACCCGCACCGAAGCGTTCCCGGAAGTACAGCTCGGCGAAGGTCTCGAGCCCGGCGAGGAAGAAGTAGCCCAGACCCGAGGCGACGATCAGCGCCACATTGGTCCGGATGCGGAGCACGTAGCGAGTGGCCTGCCAGAAGGTCAGCCCATCGCAGGGGTCCGGCGTGCGCCGGGCCGGCCGGTCGCTCTCCTCCTCGGTGACGATGTGGTCGTCGCCGACATGAAGGTGGGCCTGCCCCCCGCGGGCCGGCTCGGGCAGCCACTTCCGCACGGCCCAGGCGAGGAAGACGGCGGGCAGACCGAGCGAGCCCATGGCCAACCTCCAGCCGAACGGTCCGGACAGGCCGCCGGCGACCAGGATGCCGATCCCAGCCCCGATCAGCTCGCCCGTCAGGACGTAACCCCACAGCCGGCTGCGCTCGGCGGCGGGCACCAGGTCGCCGAACAGCGAGGCCAGCGCCGGCCCGGCCGCCGCGATGACCCCGCCCAGGGCCAGGCGGGTGACGAGGAGCATGGGAAACGACGTCGCCAGCGCGCTGGCGATGGTGGCGGCGGCCCAGAGGGCAACGACGATCTGCAGGAGGGTGGTACGGCTGTGGCGGTCGGCGACCGTCCCGAACGGCAGCGTGGCCACGCAGCCCACGAGGGTGGTGACGGTGACGAGCAGGCCGATGTCGGTGTTGCCGATGTGGAAGGCCCGCTCGAGGGGAGCGGCCAGCGCCCCCACCGAGCCGGTGTCGGCCGCCTGGAGGCCGAGGATGGAGCCCAGCAGCAGGATCACCCGGCGGCGGGCGGGCCCACCCACCACCTCGTCGAGGTGCTCCGTCAGGTGCAGGTGCAGGGGTCCGTCGGTCATCGCATCGGCAGCAGCAGGCTACCGGCGGCTACGACTCTCGACCGCCCCAGCCCACCCAGGGGCAGTGGCGACAGCCCGATTCGCAGCACTCGCCCCGGTCCCAGAGGGTGCGGGCGGTGAGCGCGATGAGCCCGCTCGCCGGATCCTCGTAGCCGGCCTCCCCGGAGGTGAGGGCGGCGTGATGCGCCTCCATCACCTTCACGTAGTCGGGCCGGTCCGGGGGCAGGCGCTCGGGATGGGGCACCAGGCGGGGCGGGTCGAGGGGCCGGGGCCGGTCCGGCCGGTCGAGAGCCATCAGCACCAGCCACCACGAGGCCAGGCCGTGAGGACAGACGCCGGCCGGCGCGACCTCGCACTCGTCCGGGCTGCGGCCCGTCCCGTCGAGGAGCCATTCGGCCAGGGTGCCCTGGTCGGGGGGCGCCCACCCGCTGTGGCGGTCGAACCACTCGTACGTTCGGGCCACGGCGGCGCTGAGGGTCCTAGCCCCCAAGGTCGGGCCCTTTGTCCAGGTGAGCGGACAGCGCGTCGACGAAAGCAGACGCCGACGGGGAAAAAGGACGGTCCTTGCGGGATGCCAGCCCCACGGTCCGCTTGAGCGCCCCGCCGCGGAAGCGCACCGCCCGCAACCGGCCCGAGGGCGCTACCACGGAGCCGGGCACGACGGCGGCCGCCACCCCGGCCGCGGCCAGGGCCAGGGCGCCGTCCATCTCGAGCCCCTGCATGGCCATGGAGGGGGTGAAGCCGGCCTGGCGGCAAGCCTGCAACGTCGCCTCCCTCAGGTCGTAGCCGTCCTTGAACATCACGAGAGGCACGTGCTCCAGCTCGCCCACCCTGATCGACCGGCGGTCGGCCAGCGGGTGGGTCGGGTCGACGGCCAGGACCAGCTCCTCCTGCATGAGCGCCCGCGCCTCGACCCACGGTCGGTCGACCGGCAGGATGACCACGGCCAGGTCCATCTCGCCCTTGCCCAGGCGGTCCACCAGATCCTGCGAGCCGGCCTCGTGCACGGTGAGCTCCACACCGGGATGGTCGGCGTGGAAGCGAGCCAGGACCGGCGGCAGGAGGTTGGTCGTGAGGCTCGGTGTCGCCCCCAGCACCAGGCGCCCCCGGCGCAGCCCCAGCAGGTCCCGGACGGCGGCCGCCCCCGCTTCGCAGTCGGCGAGCACCTGGCGGGCCCAGGGCAGGAAGACCTCTCCCGCGCCGGTGAGGGTGACCTCGTTGCGCTCCCGGTGGAAGAGCGGGGCGCCCAGCTCCTGCTCGAGGGCGGCCACCGCGGTGGATATGGACGGCTGGGCCACGTGGAGCCGGGCCGCCGCCCGGGTGAACCGTCTCTCCTCCGCCACCGTCACCACATACCGGAGCTGCTGGAGCTGCACTTTCATAGTTTACGCCTATGGCGATGAGAGGTAACCGGTTCTTTACCTTTAGATCGCGGGGTCTTAGGTTGGGAACGCCCAAAAGTCAGCCAGAACTACCAAGGAGTCACATGGCCGCACCGGTCGCGCCCTCCCCGTCGCCCGCGCCGCAGATCCGGCCCGGGCCCCGAGCCGCCATCGCCGCCCGCACCCTGCGCCAGGACCGGTGGTGGCTCTCCCCGCTGGTATCCGGTGGGATCCTGGGCGCCTTCGCCGTCTATGCCACGTGGGCGGCATTCCAGAACTCCGACTACTTCGCCCGCCCGTACATCTCGCCGCTCTACTCGCCGTGCATCGCCACCGTTTGCGACCACGCCCGGTCCGGTTCGACGCACAACATCCACGTTCCGAACGTCGGGATCGTCGGCACCTGGTGGCCCATCTCGGCAGCCATCCTCATCCTGATCTTCCCGCTCGGCTTCCGGATGACCTGCTACTACTACCGCAAGACGTATTACCGGGCTTACTGGTTGTCACCTCCGGCCTGCGCGGTGGCCGAACCGCACAAGAAGTACAGCGGTGAGACCCGGTTCCCGTTGATCCTGCAGAACATCCACCGCTACTTCTTCTATGCCGCGGTCCTCTTCGCCGCCATCAACACCTACGACGCCGTAGTGGCGTTCCGCAACACCCATGACAAGTGGGGCCACATGGGCCTCGGCACCCTGATCCTCGTCGCCAACGCGGTCATGCTGACCGCCTACACCCTCTCCTGCCACTCGTGCCGGCACATCATCGGGGGACGGCTGAAGCACTTCTCGAAGCATCCGATTCGCTTCCAGCTGTGGGGCTGGGTGTCGAAGCTCAACCAGCGCCACATGGAGCTGGCGTGGATCAGCCTGGTCGTCGTGGCCCTGGCGGACATCTACGTCCGGCTGGTCGCGAGCGGGACTATCACGGATCCGAGGTTCTTCTGACATGACAGAAGTCGAACGTCACCAGTACGACGTGATCGTGATCGGAGCCGGCGGGTCCGGCCTCCGGGCGGCGATCGCGGCCCAGGAGTCGGGCGCCAAGACGGCGGTGATCTGCAAGAGCCTGCTCGGCAAGGCCCACACGGTCATGGCGGAGGGCGGCATCGCGGCCGCCATGGGCAACGTCTACCCCGAGGACAACTGGAAGGTCCACTTCCGCGACACCATGCGTGGCGGCAAGCTCCTCAACCACTGGCGCATGGCCGAGCTGCACGCCAAGGAGTCGCCCGAGCGGGTCTGGGAGCTCGAGCAATGGGGCGCCCTCTTCGACCGGACGGCCGACGGCCTGATAAGCCAGCGCGACTTCGGCGGCCACCGCTACGCCCGGCTGGCCCACGTGGGCGACCGCACCGGCCTGGAGATGATTCGCACCCTGCAGCAGCGCACGGTCGCCCTGGGGATCGACGTGTTCATGGAGTGCACCGTCACCAACCTCCTCAAGGACGGGGACCGCATGGCGGGCGCGTTCGCGTACTGGCGGGAAACCGGTCGCTTCGTGTTGTTCGACTCCCCCGCCGTGGTGCTGGCCACGGGCGGCATCGGGAAGTCCTGGAAGGTGACGTCCAACTCCTGGGAGTACACAGGCGACGGCCACGCCCTGGCCATGCGGGCCGGTGCCGGCCTGATCAACATGGAGTTCGTCCAGTTCCACCCCACCGGGATGGTGTGGCCCATGTCGGTGCGCGGCATCCTGGTCACCGAATCCGTGCGCGGCGACGGCGGAGTGCTCAAGAACTCCGAGGGCGAACGGTTCATGTTCAACTACATCCCGGAGTTCTTCAAGGCCGAGACCGCCGACACCATCGAAGAGGCGGACCGCTGGTACACCGACAAGAAGAACAACCGGCGGCCTCCTGAGCTGCTCCCCCGCGATGAGGTGGCCCGGGCCATCAACACCGAGATCAAGGCCGGCCGGGGGTCGCCGCACGGCGGCGTCTTCCTGGACATCGCATCCCGGCGCAGCGCCGAGTACATCCAGAAGCGGCTCCCCTCGATGTACCACCAGTTCAAGGAGCTGGCCCAGGTCGACATCACGAAGGAGGCCATGGAGATCGGCCCGACCTGCCACTACGTGATGGGCGGGGTGGAGGTCGACCCCGACAGCGCCATGTCCACGGTGCCGGGGCTGTTCGCCGCCGGCGAGGTGGCGGGCGGTATGCACGGAGCCAACCGCCTGGGCGGCAACTCGCTCGGCGACCTGCTGGTCTTCGGCAAGCGGGCCGGCGAGTACGCCGCCTCCTACGCCTCCGGCCTCGGGCCGGCCCGGCCGGCCGTCGCGGAAGCCGACGTCGACAGTGCGGCGGCTTCCGCCCTCGCCCCGTTCGAGACCGAGGGTGGCGAGAACCCGTACACCGTGCACCAGGATCTCCAGAAGGTGATGCAGGACCTGGTGGGCATCATCCGCAACGAGGAGGAGTTGTCGGCCGCCATCAAGGAGATCGACGCCCTGCGCCACCGCATCGACAGTCTTTCCGTCGAGGGTCACCGCCAGTACAACCCGGGGTGGAACCTGGCCATCGACCTGCGCAACATGCTGCTCGTCTCCGAGGCGGTGGCCAAGGCGGCGCTGCAGCGCAAGGAGAGCCGGGGCGGCCACACCCGCGACGACTACCCGATGACCGACTACGAGTACTGGGGTAGGCGCAACCTGATCTGCGAGCTGGCCGCATCCGGCTCCGGTGAGGTGACGATCCGGGAGCAACCCCTCCCCGAACCCCCGCCCGAGCTGGCCGAACTGCTGGAGGACCACTGATCCCATGACGTATGACCTGAAGTTGTACATCTGGCGGGGGGACGCATCGGGCGGCCAGCTGGTGGACTACACGGTGCCGGTGGAGGAGGGCGAGGTCGTGCTGGACGCCATCCACCATGTGCAGGCCATGCGGTCGGGCGACCTCTCGTGCCGGTGGAACTGCAAAGCCGGCAAGTGCGGCTCCTGCTCGGCCGAGATCAACGGCCGGCCCCGCCTGATGTGCATGACCCGGCTGTCGGACTTTCCCGAGGACGAGGCCATCACCGTCACCCCGATGCGGGCCTTCCCGGTGATCAAGGACCTGGTCACCGACGTGGGGTTCAACTACGTCAAGGCGGCGGAGGTACCCGCTTTCACCCCCACGGCCGAGCAGCCCCAGGCGCCGTTCCGGATGGCCCAGGTCGACGTCGAGCGATCGCAGGAATTCCGGAAGTGCATCGAGTGCTTCCTCTGCCAGAACACCTGCCACGTGGTCCGCGACCACGAGGACAACAAGCCGGCCTTCGCCGGGCCGCGCTTCTTCATCCGGTACGCCGAGCTCGACATGCATCCCAACGACGCCCTGGACCGCAAGCAACTGGTCCAGGAGGAGAGAGGCCTCGGCCTGTGCAACATCACCAAGTGCTGCACCGAGGTGTGCCCGGAGCACATCAAGATCACTGACAATGGCATCATCCCCATGAAGGAACGGGTGGTCGACGTGAAGTACGACCCCATCCGGTTCTTCCGGAGGAAGCCGGCGGCGGAGACGCGATAGTCTTTCGGCTCGCCCTCCCGGGCCCTATCCGCTAGCGGCGGGGACCGGGATCCGGGTCCTGTGGTGCAGTTTGGAGTGCACGCCGGCCTGTCAAGCCGGAGGCCGCGGGTTCAAATCCCGTCAGGACCGCGGTCGGATAGCTCAGTTGGTAGAGCGCGCGCCTGAAAAGCGCGAGGTCACCGGATCGACACCGGTTCCGACCACTCGGGAAGGCCCCCGCGAGGGCCTCTTCGGCTGTCTGCGAGCGGTCCGAGAATGGGCGCCTGCCATGTAACCTCGAACATGAGGGGTCTGGCGCTCTGGCCTCTCGTACGCGCGTCGGATCCGGTCCCCGTCGGACGCCATCTGCTCTCGCAGGCCGGGATTGAAGGAGACCATGCTGTTCGATCGGCATACCGGGTTGTCGGTAGACACCGCGCCCAACGGGGCCGGCGGGACTCTCTGTGGCGGGTGACCGCTTGGAGCGGATCCTCGCCGAGTTGTCTGCCGGGGGCGAGGGGGTGGTGACCTCTCGCCGGCTGTGCGAGACCTCCAGGGCCGTCCTCGGGATGGACGGCGCCGGCGTGATGCTCATGTCGGGCGATGTGGCCTACGGATCGCTGTGTGCGACCAACGAGGTGAGCACCCTGATCGAAGAGCTGCAATTCAGCCTCGGGGAAGGCCCGTGTGTCGACGC
>DATGAX010000544.1:0-2650 GCA_035312965.1 Acidimicrobiales bacterium | reverse complement strand
GCCCGAGCGAGACGATGATGTCCCAGTAGGCGTGGCAGATGATGAGCGGGACGATGGTCCGGAAGCGGAGGTAGATCCAGAAGAACAAGGCGGCCCAGATCAGGATCCCCACCACGCCCGGCCCGTAGTAGATGTGGTAGGCGGCCCGCAGGACCAGGGCCGCCGGCGTGACCACCGCCCAGGACAGTCCGGCCTGGCGCAGGGTGACGACCACGAAGGCCAGCACCACGAGCTCCTCCACCACCCCGGCGTCGACGGAGTGGACGGCGTCGATGATGAGCAGGGGGGCGCTGGTGTGACCCTTGGGCAGGTGCCCGGTCTCCAGCAGGCCGGTGACGGTCAGCCCGACACCGATGGCGACGAAGCACCACGCCGCCATCCGGATCATGGCGCTGACGGCCACCCGGCCGTCCGGTAGCCGGGGAACGCTCAACCCGAGAGCCGCCGGCGAGACGCCCCGCCGGCCGGCGAGCAGGATCACCACCGCCACGGCCAGGCCCATCTCGGACAGCACGCTCACCGTCTCGGTCATGTAGACGCCCCAGCTGCCGTCGGTCGGGAAGTCGTGGCTGTGACCCCCGACGATCAGCCCGGCGGCGACGACGCCGGCGGCGAAGAACGCCAGGTACACGAGCGTCACCTCGACCACCGCCCGGCGCACCCCGATCCGGGGCACGTCCGGGTCGGCGCCGGGCGCCCACCAGCGTTTGGCCGGCGGTACGTCGGTGACGGGCGCTTCCACGGTCCTCAAGGGTGCCAGACCCGGCTCTTCGAAGATCGCCACCGCCTACCTACGGCATCCAGGCGCCGTGGGTTGACGAAGAGGAGGTGCCAGAATCGCCGCCTTGACGCCGCCCGACCCCCCGATCGTCGCCCCGGGCCGGAGCTGGTGGCGGCGGGCCTGGCCGGTGGCCCGGGTGGTGGTCGCACTGGCCGCGGTGGGGTTGGCGGCGTGGGTGTTGTCCGGGAAGACGGAGGAGCTCTCGGGGGTCACCGGCTACCTCGCCCACCTGCGCTGGTGGTGGATGATCGTGGCGGTGGCGGCCGAGCTGGGCTCCTACGGCGCGCTGTCCTCGCTGCAGAGGAGGCTGCTGCGGGCGGGCCGGACGCGGGTGCCGGCCGGCAGCATGTTCGGGATCACGGTGGCGGCGGCGGCCATCCAGTACTCGTTCCCGGGCGGCGGGGTGGTGTACCTGGCCTACCTGTTCCGCCAATTCAGGAGGTGGGGAGCCGACGACCTGCTGGCCGGGTGGGTGCTGGTCGCGTTCAACATCGTCACCTTCCTGGCCCTGGCCCTCATCTCGGCCGCCGGCCTGGCGCTGGCCCTCGGGATCGGCAGTACCTACAACCTGGTCGAGGTCATCTTGGGCATCGTGGCCGTGTCGGCCCTGATGGCCATCGCGGTGGTCGAGCGGCGTCGCCTGCTGCCGCACGTGACGCGGGGGGTGGCCCTGTCGCAGCGCTTCTTCCGCTGGCCGCACCGCGACCGGCCCGCCCAGGAGCTGGTGGACCGGTGGACGGCCGAGCTGGGCGCGGTGAGCCCGTCCCGGCCGGTGTGGATCCGGGCCTTCGTCATGGGCCTGTCCAACTGGCTCGGGGATCTCTCGTGCCTGGTGCTGTCGTTCTTCGCCGTGGGGGTCGGCGTGCCCTGGCGGGGCGTGCTGCTGGCCTACGGGGCGGGTCAGCTGGCCGCCATCCTGCCCATCACCCCGGGTGGGCTGGGAGCGGTGGAGGGCAGCATCACAGTGGCCCTGGTGACCTTCGGTGGAGGCGCCGAGTCGACCGTCGCCGCGGTGTTCCTGTACCGGCTGGTGTCCTTCTGGATGATGCTGCCCGTCGGCTGGATGTCGTGGACCGCGCTGGCCCTGGCCGGCCGCCGGGCGAAGGGTCCCGAGCCGACCGCCCGGCCGGCGTTAGAGTCCGGGACGTAGGCAGATGCGACGTCTCTTCCGCCGGCGCCTGTGGTGCGTCGTCCTCGCCGCCGCCCTGCCCTTCGGCCCCGGATGCAGTGCCACCCCCCGCCTCTCGAACGGCTCGGTGTCGGTCTGCTTCCGGGCTCTCCCGGTGGGCCGCGGCGCCATCCACGAGAAGGGGGCCAAGCTGATCGGGGTGCACCGGGTGCCGGTCGACGCGGTGCGGATCCACCTGCCCGCCCCCGCCCAGGACCAGCTGGCCCGCGACGACGACACCTCGGTGTGCGCGATGGCGTTCAAGGGGACGTTCCGGGCCGGCCAGGTGGCCATGGCCGACCCTTCGGCGACGGGGGCCTACGCCCTGGTCCTGGTCTCGAGCAAGCGGCTCCACCTGCTGCGGTCCATCGTCCTCGACGAGCTGCCCCGGGCCTTCGGCGGCCGTACGGTCTGAGCCGGCGCCGATGATCAAGTACATAGGGTCGAAGCGGCGCCTGGTCCCGGTGCTGGGCGAGCTCTTCGAGCGATCGGGGGCGGACCGGGTGCTCGACCTGTTCACCGGCACGACGCGGGTGGCCCAGGAGTGGAAGCGGCGCGGCGCGCTCGTCACCGCGGTGGACAGCGCTCGTTACGCGGCGGTCCTGGCCGGGTGCTACATCGAGTCCGACGCCGCCCGGACGGACGTGGCCGGCCTGGAGGCGGCGCTCTTTGACCTCCAGCACCTGGACGGTCGCGACGGG
>DATGAX010000543.1:0-2647 GCA_035312965.1 Acidimicrobiales bacterium | reverse complement strand
TCAACCACATGCGCATCCTCCTGGTGGCCGCCCACCACGACGTGCTGCGTACCTGCCTGCACGTCCTGAAGGAGGCGGGTCTCAACGCCGTCGCCATGGACAGCAGCGCCCTGGCGCTGATGCGGGCGGTGCCGACCACGGTGGTCGAGGGAGCCGTGGCCGGGTTGGAGGTCCTGGTGTCGATCGGCGCCGAGCTGACCACCGTTGCGGTCCGCCAGGAAGGCGTGCCCCGCTTCATCCGCACCCTCACCGTAGGTGGCTCGAAGCTGACCGCCGGCATCGCGTCCACGCTGCACCTCGAGATGGCGGCGGCCGAGCGCCTCAAGCGGGGGGCCGTGCCGGGCGAGACGCCCCAACTGGCCCAAGCCCGGAGGGCGTCGAACGGCGACGTCCGGGATCTGGCCGAGGACGTCCGGGCGACCATCGACTTCTTCGCCTCACAGGCGGAGGGCGACCACATCGAAAGGCTCCTCCTCACCGGTGGCGCCTCTCAGACCGAGGGACTGGCATCGGCCATCGGCGGCAACCTGCCCCTGCAGGTCATGCAGATCGCGCCGTTCGCCACTTTCGACACGAGCCGCTGCGGCCTCGATGCCGAGGAGCTCGACCGGGCCGGGGCGGGGGCCACCACGGCCATCGGACTGGCTCTCTGGGCCCATGACGCGCCCCTGATCCGACTGTCCATCCTGCCGGAAGAGGTGGCCCAGGCCCGGCACGCCCGCCGGATGCTCCGCACCGCGGTGGCGTCGATCGTGGCCGTGACCGGTCTCCTCGCCCTGGCCGGGGCCGGGAAGGTCCTGCAGGTCCGCTCGGCCCAGCACAAGGCCCACGAGGCGGAGAACCAGGTCGCCACTCTGACCGCGGAGCAGACGCTGCTCCAGGCCAGGACGGCGGTCCACGGCGAGATGCTGGCCCGGGCCCAGCTCGACGTCAACGCGCTGAAGGGCGACGTCGACTGGGACCGGGTGCTGGGCCAGCTGGGCGGCCTGATGCCGGCGAACGTGAGGATCCTCACCTTCTCGGCCAACCGCAACACCAGCACTACCGGCGGTGGGGGCGGCACCGTGACCTTCGCCGTGACCGGCAAGGGTGACGACCACACCGCGGCAACGTGGCTGCGGGCCCTGCAGAAGGACCCCGATCTGGCCGGCTCGTGGGTGCGCAGCATCACCGTCGCCCAGCCCGGTGGGGACAACGTCAACTTCAGCTCGAGCGCCACTCTGACCACCACCGCCCAGAGCAACCGGTCCCAGGAGGCCAAGCCATGACGACCCACATGCGGCGGCTCGGCGCCATCACCGGTGGCGTCGCGCTCTTCCTCATCGTCATCTGGTACTTCGCCATCCTCAGCCCCCAGAGCAAGTCGCTGACCAAGGCCCACAAGGCCCGCGCCGCGGCCGAGGCGCAGATCTCCCAGCTGCAGACGCATATCTCGGCCCTCAACTCTCTGGTCAAGAACATCCCCCAGGACAAGGCCAAGCTGGCCAAGTACAAGCAGGCCGTGCCTGACGACCCGCAGCTGCCGGTAGCCCTCGACTCGATCCAGAGCGCGGCGAGCGACACCGGCGTGACGCTGTCCATGACGGACCCGTCCAACACGTCGGGCGGAACGGCGGCGGGCGGTTCGCCGGCGGCCAGCCCGGCCGGAGGCTCCGGCGCCCTGCCCGTGCTGATGACGGTGCGCGGTTCCTACCCGCAGGTCACGGCGTTCATCAGCGCCCTGACGGCCATGCCGCGGACCGTCGTGATCAACAGCCTCAACATCACGAGCGACACCGGATCCGCCGGGTCCGGCGCGCAGGCCGGGCTGCAAGTGTCGCTGTCCACGGACCTCTACTACGCCGGCAAGCCCACGCCGTAACCAGGAGACACCGATGATCGATTCCACTGCCAGCCCCGTCCCGGCCTGGAAGCGCTATGCCACCATGGTCGTCCTCGTCGCCCTGGTGCTGGCCGCCGGCTACATGATCTACACCAAGGAGATCAAGAAGAGCGGCGGCAACCCGGCGCCCAGCAACGCCACGCCCACCGTGACCGTACCGGCCGTGGCCCCGCCGACGACCGTGCCCGGCGTTCCGCAGGGCCCGATCGGGGGCATCCCGATCAGCAGCCGCAACCCGTTCAGCGAATCCTGATCCGAGCCGCCGCCCATGGGTATCAACCCGCGCCGCCTGCGGGCTTTTCCCCGTGAGCCGGCGCTCCGCTCAACGCACTTCCGGATTGTGCCGATACCGAGGGGCGTGGGACCGGGCCAGTCATCTGACGATCGGGGCTTCACACTCGTAGAGACCCTCATCGCCATGCTGCTCCTGGCCATCGTGATGGCCTCGCTGGCGCCGATGTTCTTCGGCACGTTCCGGGCGACGACGACGACCAACGCCCGCAGCGTGGCGACCAGCCTGGCCGTGGAGGCCTCGGAGCAGATCCGGGCCTACCCGTACTACGAGATCGGGTACTACGTGGCCGACCAGCCCTCAGCCTGCGCCGGAGCGTCGTCGCTCGCCGAGGTCAACCTGGACTCGGGCCAGGTGACGACCGAGCCCCTCCACTCGCTGGCCACGTCGAGCACGGTCAACCACGTCCCTTACACGATCCAGCGCTGCGTCTATTGGGTCGACTCGACGGTGGCGGCCGACACCCAGGCCTA
>DATGAX010000542.1:0-2367 GCA_035312965.1 Acidimicrobiales bacterium | reverse complement strand
GCGCACTCGGCCCGGTAGCGGGCCGCCACCCCGTGGAGGTCGCGAAGCAGGCGGTCGATGCCCCGCAGCCACGCCTCGAGCAGGGCGGCCCGTCCCACCCTCCGGCCGGCCAGATCGTCCAGCCACGCCGCGCCCGGGGGGCCGCCGTGCACGTTGAGACCCATGCCGACCACCACCGCCGGGCCCGAGGACTCGGCCAGGATGCCGGCCAGCTTGGCCCCCGCCGGGGACAGCAGGTCGTTGGGCCACTTGATGTCCGGATCCACGCCCGCCACCCCGGAGCAGGCGTCCCGGCCGGCCAGGGCGGCGGCTGCGGTGACCAGATGGCGCCGGTCGGCCGGCCAGTCGCCCTCCAACCGCACCGATACCAGCAGGCCGTCACCGGGGCGGGCCTCCCACGTGCGGTCGAGGCGGCCCCGGCCCGCGGTCTGGAAGTCGGCCGCCACCACCAGGCCGTCGCCGGCCTGCCCCGCCGCCACCGCGTTGGTCGAAGTGGTCTCGGCGAGCAGGCGGATGTCGGCGAAGCGCGTTTCGGCCGCCAGATCGGCGCGGACTCGCTCGTCCAGTTTCACGGATGAAAGAATGCCTCTTCGTGCTCACCAAGGTCCTGATCGCAAACCGCGGCGAGATCGCCGTCCGGGTCATCCGCACGTGCCAAGAGCTCGGCATCGCCACCGTGGCGGTCTACTCGGATCTCGACCGCGACGCCCTGCACGTGCGGCTGGCCGACGAGGCCTACGCCCTGGGTGGGCAGACGGCGGCCGAGAGCTACCTCGACACGGCCAAGATCCTGGACGTTCTGGGCCGGTCCGGCGCCGACGGCCTCCACCCGGGCTACGGGTTCTTCTCCGAGAACGCCGACTTCGCCCGCGCCATCAGCGGCGCCGGGGTCACCTGGATCGGGCCGCCCCCGGAAGCCATCGAGGTGATGGGGGACAAGATCAGCTCCCGGCTGGCCGCCCAGCGGGCGGAGGTCGCCGGGGTGCCGGGCACGACCGAGGTGCTCCGATCGTCCGACGAGGTGGTGGCCTTCGGCAACGACCACGGCTGGCCGGTCGCCATCAAGGCCGCCTACGGCGGTGGCGGCCGCGGCATGCGGGTGGTCCGCCGCGCCGACGAGGCGGCCGCCGCGCTCGAGTCGGCCCAGCGGGAGGCGGAGAAGGCGTTCGGCCGGTCCGAGAGCTACATGGAGCGCTACCTCACCTGGCCCCGCCATGTCGAGGTCCAGGTGTTCTGCGACTCGCACGGCAACGCCGTGTACCTCGGCACCCGCGACTGCTCGGCCCAGCGCCGCCACCAGAAGCTGATCGAGGAGGCCCCTGCCCCCGGGATCCCCGAGGCCACCCTGACCGCCATGGGCGAGGCGGCGGTGAAGGTGGCCCTGGCCTGCGGCTACGTCAACGCCGGGACGGTGGAGTTCATCTACCAGGACGGCGACTTCTACTTCCTGGAGATGAACACCCGGCTCCAGGTGGAGCACCCCGTCACCGAGGTCGTGTATGGCCGGGACCTGGTGGCCCTCCAGCTGCGCATCGCGGCCGGCGAGCCGCTCGGGTTCTCCCAGGCCGACGTCCGCCCGTACGGGCACGGCATCGAGATCCGCATCAACGCCGAGGACCCGGCCGGGGGCAAGTTCCTGCCGTCGCCCGGCACGATCACCAAGATGTACCGGCCGGACGGCTTCGGCGTGCGGGTGGACGCCGGCTACGACGAGGGCGACACGGTCAGCCAGTTCTACGACAACCTGATCGCCAAGGTCATCGTCTGGGGGTCCGACCGGGAGGACGCCCGCCACCGGGCGCTGCGGGCGCTGCGGGAGATGGTGGTGGAGGGCCCGGCCACGACCATCCCGGCCGACATCGCCATCCTCGAGCATCCCGACTTCGGGGCCATCGAGCACTCCACCAACTGGGTGGAGCAGAAGCTCGACCTGAGCGGCGTCTCCTCCCCCGCCACCGGCGGCCCGCCGCCCGAGGACGGCCGGGTGGAGCGGGCCGTCGACGTGGAGGTCAACGGGCGCAAGTACGCGGTCAGGCTCTGGGTGCCCGAGACCGGACCGGTGGCGGCCCCGGGAGCCAAGGCGGCCCGGCCGCGGCCGGCTGCCGGTCACGGCCACCACGGCGGCGGCGCCGGCAGCGGCAACGTCGCCGTTCCCATGCAGGGCACCATCGTCAAGGTGCTCGTCAGCGTGGGGGACGTGGTCGAGGCGGGCCAGGCCGTCACCGTCCTCGAGGCCATGAAGATGGAGAACAACATCACCGCCGAGACGGCCGGCACCGTCAAGGAGATCAAGGTCCAGCCCGGCGACGCCGTCGGGGCCGGCGATGTCGTGGTCGTGATCGGCTCGGGCGTGACCGGCGTCGAGTT
>DATGAX010000541.1:0-4250 GCA_035312965.1 Acidimicrobiales bacterium | reverse complement strand
CCGAGGCCGGCGACGCCGGCCGCGGCTACCGACTCCAACCACTGCACCCGCCGCATCGGCGCGAGGAACCGCTCGAGGGTGGCGTCCGCCAGGCTGAGCTCGGCCAGGCGCTCCTCTTCCCCCGTGCGAGCCACCGGGAGGGGCGCCGCCGCGGCCAGCCGCCGGTCGTCCCGGGCCGCCACCGCTCCGGGCCGCAATCGGCCCGGCTCGGCCAGGTAGTCGCGGACCAACCGGTGCACGGCCCGCACCACCACGGCGTGCAGCTCCGCTTCGGCGGTGGCGCCCAGGCCGGCCGTGGCGTCGCCGGCCAGTTGCTCCAGCTCGGCCCACAGCTCTCCCGCCCCGGTCAGCTGGCGGGCCACCCAGAAGGCGGCGGCCACCTCGTCGAGGGGGCTGCCGACCTCGGCGGCCAGGTCGTGGGCCCAGACGATCCCCATCTGGTCCACGATCTCCCCCGCCACGTCGGTGGCGACCAGCTGGCGGTAGAGGCGGTGGTCGGGGATCAGGTCGGCGAAGGACTCCCTCATGGCGGCCGGGAAGTACGGCAGCACGCTGCCGACGAGGTAGGGGTCGGCCGCCCAGTCGGAGCTCTCGATGGCGGCCACCAGCTCCGTCTTGGCGTAGGTCAGGACGGTGGCCAGCTCGGGCCGGATGAGCCCGGCCCCGGCTGCCCGGCGCACAGCGAACTCGTCCCGGTCGGGCAGCACCTCCACCTGGCGGTTGAAGCGCCCGGCCGCCTCGAGGTCGTCGATCAGGGCTTCGTAGGCGTCGAGGTAACGGTCGCTGCCCAACGCGGCCCGGTTGAGGGCGGACACACTGTGGTCCACCTGGCGCAGGACCTCGGTGGCCACCTCTTCGGTGGCGCCCTGCAGGCAGGAATCCCGGTCGGCGGCGGACAGGCGGCCCCGCTCGATGGCCAGGGCGAGGAGGATCTTGAGGTTGACCTCGCGGTCGGATGTGGCCACGCCGGCCGCGTTGTCGATGAAGTCGGCGTTGATCCGGCCCCCCCGCCGGCTGTAGCGGATGCGCCCCCGCTGGGTCACGCCCAGGTTGGCGCCCTCGGCCACCACCCGGGCGCGGACCCGGTCGGAGGTGATGCGCACCCGGTCGTTGGCGTGGTCCCCGACATCCCCGTCGGACTCGTCCGGAGCCTTGATGTAGGTGCCGATCCCGCCGAACCACAGGAGGTCGACCGGCGCCCCCAGGATGGCCGAGATGAGCTCGGGCGGGCTGAGCGACTCCGCTTCGGTTCCGACCACACGGCGGGCGGCCGGCGGGAGCGGGCACGTCTTGACGTCGCGGGCCCAGACCCCGCCCCCGGCCGAGATCAGCTCGGCCCGGTAGTCGGCCCATGACGAGCGGGGCAGGGCGGCCAGGCGGTGCCGTTCGGCGAACGACGCCTCGGGGTCGGGGTCGGGGTCGATGAAGATGTGCCGGTGGTCGAAGGCGGCGACCAGCCGGATGGCCCGGCTCTGCAGCATGCCGTTGCCGAACACGTCGCCGGACATGTCGCCCACCCCGGCGACGGTGATCGGGTCGCGGGCCACGTCGATGCCGAGCTCCCGGAAGTGGCGCCGCACCGCCACCCATGCCCCTCGGGCGGTGATGCCCATCGCCTTGTGGTCGTAGCCCCGCGAGCCACCCGACGCGAAGGCGTCGCCCAGCCAGAACCGGCGGCTCTCGCTGATCGAGTTGGCCAGGTCGCTGAAGCTGGCCGTCCCCTTGTCCGCCGCCACCACGAGGTACGGGTCGGGCCCGTCGGCGGCCACCACCCCGGGCGGGGTGACGGTCCGGCCCTCCGCCAAGTTGTCGGTGACGTCCAGCAGCGAGGAGACGAAGATCTCGTAGGCCGCCGCCACCTCCTCAGGGCGGGGCCGGCCCCGGGTCCGGCACACGAAGCCGCCCTTGGCCCCGGTCGGCACGATGATGGCGTTCTTCTTGACCTGGGCGAAGGCCAGGTCGAGCACCTCGGTGCGGAAGTCGGCCGGCCGCTCGCTCCACCGCAGGCCGCCCCGGGCGATGAGCCCGGCCCGGATGTGGATGCCCTCCACCGTGGGTCCGTGGACGAACGCCTCCACCAGCGGGACCGGAGGCGCCAGGTCCGGGACCCGGCGGCTGTCGACCTTGACCGCGAGCGGACGGGCCTCGGAGCCGCCGCCGATGAAGTAGTTGGTGCGCAGGGTGGCGTCCACCAGGGCCATGACCGACCGCAGGACGCGGTCGTCCTCCAGGGACTGGACCAGGTCGAGCTGGGCCACGACCAGCGCCCGCGCCGCCGACCCCGGGGTCTCGCCGTCGCCGGCGCCGGGGCCGGAACCGGGACTGAGGCCCGAACCGGATACCGGGCCGGAGGGCGCCTCGGGATCGAAGCGGGCTTCGAAGTACCCCACCAGGGCCCGGGCCACGTCGGGGTGGGCGGCCAGCGGGTCGGTCATCTGGTCCCAGCTCAGCGCCACCCCGCTCTGGCGCCAGTACCTCAGGTAGGCGCGCAGGACCACCACCTGGCGCCAACCCAGGCCGGCCGCCGTCACCAGCCGGTTGAGCGAGTCGACGTCGGCGGCGTGGCGGGCCGACGCCTCGATGGCCTCGACCAGGCGGTCGCCGTGTATCTCGGGCACGAAGCGCAACGCCTCCGGGCCGTGAGGCGACTCGGCCCGCAGCCCCATGTCGTCGACGTGCAGCTCCGGCTCCCCATCCGGGCCGGGGGCCAGGCGCATCGGCACCGATTCGACGACGACCAGGCCGAAGCTCTCCAGCAGCGGCAGTGTGGTCGTCAGCTCGATGCCCTGCTCACCGAAGCGCCGGAGGCGGAACGAGCAGGAGGGGTCGTCGGCGGGTCGCACGACCAGCCGGTGGGCCGCCCCCATCAACGGGTGGCCGTCGGCCGCCGGGAGGGGGGCGGGCCCCGCTCCCTCGGCGGGGTACCCGGGCGGCTGGAGGCGGGCGACCTCCTCGGCGTCCTCCAGCGCGGCGGCCGGGGTGGTGAGGGCCCGGTAGACGGCCGGAAGCCGGGTGACGAAGGCGGAGAGACCGGCGGCCCGCTCGGGGCCGGCCAGGCGCAGGACCTCCTGATCCCAGGCCGGATCGGCGGACAGCGTCACCGGTGCAGCTTCGCGCACCGCGCCGCGGGTGATCCGGTATCGCGCCGACGCCGGAGGTCACAGCCCGAGGCCCGGTGCGGCCCGCCGGCGGCCGGGGCCCGGTACTTCCCGGCGGGCCGACCTCCCCGGCGACGCGACCCACGCCAGGTCGAAGCCGTCGCCCAGCACCCGGACCGACTCGAGGGGCGGCACCGCCGGCCCCGCCGCCTCGTACCGGGCCAGGCCACGCCGCACCGTGCCCTCGGTGAGCCCGCTCCCCCAACCCGTGAGCACCACGTGGCGGGCCTGCCCGGCGGCGTCGGCCAACTTGTTGAAGACGCTGCGGTCCGACGGCGCCCGGGCCCGGCCCGGGTCGAAGGACTTGACCTCGACCGGTGTGCCGCACACCACGAGGTCGGCATGACGCCCGGCGCCGCGCCGGTCGGCCAGGGACGCCACGTCGTGACCGGCGGCGGCCATCAGCTGGGCCACGGACAGCTCCTCGTGGCTGAGCCGCCGAGCGGACTCGTCGAGGCGGCCCGGCCCGGGCGGGTGCCCTCCGCCGCAGCCGAGACCCGGATCGGTGGCCGGCCGCCATACCGCGGCCCGGTCGGCCACCTCGCCCGTGCCACCCGGCGGGCTCACGGCGCCGCGGCCCCCGTCGCCGGTGCCGGTCCGGCCGGGGGATCGCCCGGCTCCACCGGCCCAGCCGGCCGGGCCGCCCCGTCCCGATACTGGAGATCGTGCACCAGCAGCGAGTCGAGGCCGGCCTTGCGGATCGACTCCGCCACCATCCGCAGGAGGTTGGCCTCGGCCGAGTCCGAGGTACGGCTCCCGTTGGGCACCCGGGCCGACAGGGCGTAGGCGTACCTCTCGAACGACAGGTCGCCGTCGTCCACGTACGGGTGGGCCCGCAGCTCGGCGTGCACCGTCCCCTGGTCGAGGGCCCAGGTCCCGGGCACTTCGCCCGGGCCGAGGGCCAGGCCGGTCGATCCGGCCACCTGCTCGGCGACGTCCTCGATCGGTCGCGCCGAAGCGATGAAAAGGTCCACTGATCTGGACACGTATGGAGCTCCTCTCCTCTGCGGGCGTTGCCGCCCTCGGGCCTGGCGGGCCGGGTCGCACCGGCGATCGGGGCCGCCCCGAGGGGCGTGCGAGGCGGAGGCGGAG
>DATGAX010000540.1:0-4589 GCA_035312965.1 Acidimicrobiales bacterium | reverse complement strand
AAGCGCAAGTTGTTGGAGAAGCAGAAGGAAGGCAAGAAGAGGATGAAAAATATCGGGCGGGTGGAAGTGCCGCAGGAGGCGTTCATCCAGGCCCTGCGGCTGGAGGAGTAGCCGCTTCGGCGCGGAACAGGCGCTCGACATCACGTATGGAGCGTGGCGCCGGCAGGGCGATGGTCCGCGGGCCGGCGGCCAGGATGTTGGTCGACGCGGCCATGTAGGAGATGCCTTCCATCTCGCACCACTGCACCATCCGGCGCGGGGCGGGGTAGGGGCCGCGCACCCCGGCGAGGGGGCGGAAGGTGGTGCGGGCGGCGTGTGACCCGACGATCGCACCGAGGGGCACACCCCAGTCGCTCATGTCGTCCAGAAGGTGCTCCTCCGCCAGCACCATGTCCGGCCGGCGGCCCCCCAAGCGGTAGCGGACGGCGTCGATGTCGGGCAGGCGGTTGGTGAGCCGGGCCAGGATGAACGCCTCGGGCACGTGCGCCTCGCGCACCAGGTCAGCCGCGGGGCCGAACGGGATCGGTACCTCGAGGATGTCGGCGCCCAGCTCGACCGCCGTGCGGATGGCCGCCACCGCCGAGGCCCGGCTGGCGGGCTCGCCCCACATGCCGGTGGTCCGCAGCCCCGAGAGGGATATGCCGAGGCGGTTCACCGTTCGTGCCCCCAGTCGGACGGTGTCCATACCCGATTATCCGCGTTTCTCCGGAGCGAGGTGGGAATGCCCCGCTCGCCCGTTGCCGCCTGGCACTCGGTATCGTTGAGTGCCAAGGATGCTCGACGATCGCAAAGCAGCCATCCTCCGGGCTGTCGTGGAGGAGTACATCGAGACGGCTCAGCCGGTCGGCTCGGCTTCGGTGGCCCGCGCCCCGGGACTGGCGGTCTCGCCGGCGACCGTGCGCAACGAGATGGGTGCCCTCGAGCGGGACGGTTACCTGGCTCAGCCCCACACCAGCGCCGGGCGGATCCCCACCGACAAGGGCTACCGGTTCTTCGTGGACTCGCTGGTGCCGAGCGGGGGGCGCTTGGACGTCGTGCAGTCGCAGCAGGTGCGGTCGTTCTTCGCCCAGGCCCACGGCGAGCTGGAGCGGATGCTGTCCGACACGTCCCGGTTCCTGGCCGGCCTCACCGATTACGCCGCCGTCGTCGTCCGTGACGTCGACGACCCGGCTACGGTTCGCTCCGTTCAGCTCGTATCGCTGGCCCCCGCGGTGGTGCTGGTGGTGGTCGTGCTGGCGAGCGGGGCGGTCGAGAAGCGCACGCTGGACCTCACAGCAGACGTCGACGAGGTGGTGGTGGGGGCGGCTTCGGCCCGGCTGGCGTCGTTCATCGTCGGCGGCCGGTTCGGTTCGGTGGGGTCGGTGCCGCCCTCCGGCGACCCGGCGGTGGACACGGTGGTGACGGCGGCGCTGGCCGCCCTGGCCCGGGCGTCGTCGGATGCCGACCACCAGCCCCAGGTCTTCGTCGGCGGCGCGTCGCGGATGGCCACCGCCTTCGACGCGGTCGGGACCATCCGCCAGGTGCTCGACTTCCTCGAGCAGCAGTACGTGCTGGTCACCCTCATCAAGGACGTGCTCGACCGGGGCTTGTCCGTCGCCATCGGCGCCGAGCACGGGGTGGAGCCCCTCGCCGACTGCTCGATCGTGGTGGCGCCCTACGAGATCGAGGGTGAGCCGGCCGGCACCGTGGGCATCCTGGGACCGACGCGAATGCACTACGAACAGACCCTGGCCGCGGTCGCGGTCGTCAGCAAGCGGCTCGGGCACGCCCTGAGCAAAGGTCCAGAGGAAAGGTAGGACCCGGTCAGTTGGCCGTTCACGACGACGACTTCTACGCGGTTCTGGGCGTGTCCCGGAACGCGTCCGCCGACGAGATCAAGAAGGCGTACCTGCGCCTGGCCCGGGAGCTGCATCCCGACGCCAACCATGACGACCCGGACGCCGAGGAGCGGTTCAAGCTGGTCAACCTGGCCTACGAGACGCTGCGCGACTCGGAACGGCGCCGGCAGTACGACATGTTCGGGGCCTCCGCGCTGCGGGGCGGGGGCGGCGCCGGCGATCCCTTCGGGGCGGGGAGCCCCTTCGGCGCGGCCGGGTTCGGGGACCTCTTCGACGCGTTCTTCGGGGGCGGCACGGCCGGCTCCGGGGCCCGGGCCCGCAACGGGCCGCGCAAGGGCGAGGACGCCGAGGCCACAGTGGTGCTGGACTTCGCCGACGCCGTCTTCGGCGTCCAGCACGAGCTGACCGTCCGCCTGCCCCAGACCTGCGAGACGTGCCTCGGATCGGGGGCCCGCCCCGGCACCACGCCCGTATCGTGCAACCAGTGCGCCGGCACCGGCGAGCTGCGCCGGGTCCGCCAGTCCTTCCTCGGCCAGATGGTCACCTCCACGCCGTGCCCCCGTTGCGGCGGCACCGGCGAGGAGGTGACGTCGCCCTGCATCGACTGCCGGGGTGAGGGGCGGCGCCGGGAGGAGCGCACCTTCTCCGTCGAGGTCCCGGGCGGGGTGGACGACGGCTCCACCCTCCGCCTGCCAGGACGGGGCGCCGGCGGCCCCCGCGGCGGCCCGCCCGGCGACCTCTACGTTCATCTGCGGGTGCGGCCCCATCCCATCATGGCCCGCCGCGGCGTGGACCTGCTGGCCGTAGTGCACGTGGCCGTGACCCAGGCCGCTCTCGGCGTGACGGTGCCGTTCACCACCCTGGACGGCGACGAGGAC
The DNA here is from genome assembly GCA_035312965.1 of Acidimicrobiales bacterium. GTDB lineage: Bacteria > Actinomycetota > Acidimicrobiia > Acidimicrobiales > Palsa-688 > JAKCDU01. The sequence goes on along the minus strand of DATGAX010000540.1, from coordinate 1,873 downwards.
CTGGTGATCCCGCCCGGGACCCAGAGCGGCCGGGAGATCCGGCTGCGGGGCCGGGGCGTCCCGGTGCTCCAGGGCCGCGGCCGGGGCGACCTGATCGTGACCATCGTGGTCGACACCCCCACCGACCTGACCCGGGAGCAGGACGAGCTGCTGCGCCGGCTGGCCGAGCTCCGGGGCGAACCGGTCGCCGCCCCCGATGCCGGGCTGATGTCGAAGCTGCGGGGCGCGTTCAAGTAGCTCGTGGCCGCCGATACCGCGGCCCACGTCGTGGTGGGCGACCTGGAGGCCCTGGACCTCGACCCTGAGGACGCCCATCACCTCTCGTCCGTGCTGCGGCTGCGCCCCGGTGAAGCGGTGGGGGCGACCGACGGCCGCGGCGGGTACGTCCGCTGCGAGTGGTCGGCGGGGCGGTTGTCGGCCGTCTCGGAGGTAGTGGTGGCGCCGCCGCCCCGGCCCCGGGTCACCGTGGGGTTCCCGCCGGTCAAGGGGGACCGGCCGGAGTGGGCGGTCCAGAAGCTGACCGAGCTGGGCGTGGACCGGATCGTGCTGCTGTCGTCGGCCCGGACCGTCGTGCGTTGGGAGGGCCCACGGTTGGTGTCGCACCTGGCCCGGTTGAGCCGGGTGGCCCGGGCCGCGGTCATGCAGAGCCGTCAGGTGTGGCTGCCGTCGATCGAGGGTGTGCTGGAGCTGGCCTCATTCGTGGCCGGCCGGGGAGCGGGCGGTCAGGGCGGGGAAGGCGCCGGCGGCGTGGCGGTGGCCGACGCCGGCGGTGGGCCGCTCGGCGCCGAGGTGCACACCGTCCTGGTCGGCCCGGAGGGCGGATGGTCGGACGAGGAGCGGGCCCGGATGGTCGCCGGGCCGGCTCCGGTCGAGGTCCTGGGCCTCGGTCCGTCGGTGTTGCGGACCGAGACCGCGGCGGTGGCCGCGGGGGTTCTGCTCACCGCCCGGCGGGCCGGGGTGATCGGCTAGCGGGTCGGTCCCGGGTCGGGGGCCCGCGGTCCGCGGTCTGGCGTCTGCGATCGGGCGCCTGCTGGTCTGGCGTCTGGCGCCTGGCGTCTGCGATCGGGCGCCTGGCGTCGGGTGTCGGGTGTCGGGCGTCGGGTGTCGGGGCCGGGGCCCGTGGGTGGCGGCGGGCGGGTCAGGTGCCGGCCAGGCGCCCGGCGGTGAAGCGGCCCGTGTTGGCCAGCTCCTTGCGGAGGTTGTCGAGGGCGAAGCTTTCGAGGCGGCCGCCCACCACCGGGACGGACGATTTGACCTGACCGAGGTACCGGTGCACGGTCCCGGTGCCGTCAGCCCGCAGCTCAGTGGGTCCCCCGATCGACACCGGGGTGCCTTTCGCCTCGGCCGACCACCGGCCGGTGCGCGACCCGTCCGACGCGGGCGGGGCCCAGTCGAACGTCTGGATCACCGTCGCGTTCGCGGGGATGAGCTTCTTGGCGAATCCGGGCAGTTCGATGGCCGTCTGCTGCTTGGTGACCAGGCGGACCGAGCCGTCGTCGGCGCGGGTCTCCTCGACCACCTCCGGGTTCTTGCCACCCAAATGCGCCAGCAGCTCCAGCTGGAACTCGCCCGTCGAGATCAGGTCGAACACCTCGACGGGCGGGCGGTCGTAGGTCAGCTCCTCGTGGATTTCCTTCACAGTTGGAATAGTAGGAGTCGATGGTGGCTCGATCCTTCGGCGTGTACGTCCACGTCCCGTTCTGCACCTCCCGCTGCGACTACTGCGCCTTCGCCACCTGGACCGATCGCCACCATCTGGCCGCCGACTACGTCGAGGCCTGCGTGGCCGAGGCCGGCCGGGTCCTCGATGCGGGCCGGCCGGCTACTTCGGTCTTCTTCGGAGGGGGGACCCCTTCGCTGCTCCCACCCGAGG
>DATGAX010000539.1:0-2156 GCA_035312965.1 Acidimicrobiales bacterium | reverse complement strand
CCCCTTCTGACCTGCGCCGATGGACGTTCCTGGACGACCGTGGACCCCACGAATGGCTCTCGTAAAGCACAGGCCGTCGGTTCAATCCCGACCTCGGGCTCTCTACGCGATCGGCGCGATCGGGTCGTCAGCTCAGACGGTCCAGCGCTTTCAGCACCTGCCAGGCCCGGGTCGCCAGCTGGAGGTTGAACCGTGTGCTCCGGTCCGACAGGTCATGCCCGCCGATCGCCCACCCCGCAGATAGGTCTCGGCGGACCGTGCGGCCAGGAAATGTCGGAAGAAGTCGTCCTGGAGGACATGGTGCCAGAGGGGGGCGCTGGCGGACACTTGCAGCATGACGATCACCGCCAATCCGTCCGTCCGTCAGGTCCTGGCTCAGGTGGTGCAGGACCCGGAGTACGCGAAGGTGGCCCGCAAGCCGGTCGTATCGTGGCCGCACATCGGTCTGGTCGCCCTGGCCTACGGCACCTTCGCCGCTTCCACCTGGGCGTACCTGGCGGGAGGCATCCCGTTCCTCCTCATGGTGGCCCTGAACCAGTTCGCCATCTATGTGAGCTTCACGCCGCTCCACGACGCAGTCCACGAATCGGCTTCGAGGAACGAACGGCTGAACAATCTCATCGGCACGGTGTCGGCGTTCCTCTTCGTCCCCGGCCTGAGCACCACGATCTACCGGATCCTCCACATGGAGCACCATCGCTGGGTGGGGGACCCCGACCGCGACCCGGACGACCTGTTCGTGCGCGCCCCCAAGCCGGTGCTCCCCTTCGTGCTCGTGACCCCGGAGTGGATCTGGACCCACTGGTACTTCACCAAGCTGTGGCGGATCCGCCCCCGCCGGGAGCGGGCCATGTTCGTGCTCACGCTGGCGATCTACATCGGGGTCCAGGTGGCCTTCCTGCTCTCCCCCTACGCCGGGGAGTTCATCCTCGTCTGGCTGATCCCCCAGAAGCTGGCGACCTTGGTCCTGGTCTATTTCTTCGCCCACATCCAGCATCCGGAGGAGGCGAACTGGGAGACGGCGCCCTTCCAGACCACCGTGACCATCCGGACGTCGCTCCCGGGCAAGCTCTACTGGCTGGGCCAGACCGACCACTGCCTCCATCACGCCATGCCGCACATCCCGTTCCACCGCTATCACCACCTTTGGGATCTGAGCGACGGGGTGCTCACCCGGCAGGGCATCCCCGAGCGAGGCCTGTTCCGGGCCCCCGAATCGATCGAGCTTCCCCGCCAGGCCTACGCCACGGTCAGGACGGCGCGGGTGGTCGAACGGCGCGAGGTCGGCGGCGCCGGGATCGCCACCTTCGTGCTCGAGGGTGTCGACGAGCCGCTGCCCCGGTTCACGCCCGGTTCGCACATCGACCTCCACCTGCCCAGCGGCCGGGTCCGCCAGTACTCGCTGTGCAACGCCCCCGGCGACCGCTACCAGATCGCCGTCAAGCCGGAGGCCACCGGGCGGGGCGGTTCGCTCGAGGCCCACGAGATTCTCCACGTGGGCCGCGTCGTCACCATCAGCACGCCGCGGAACAACTTCGAGCTGGACCGGGCCGACCGCTACGTGCTCGTGGCCGGCGGGATCGGCATCACGCCGCTGCTGTCCATGGCGCAGCATCTGTGGGCGGCGAAGACTCCGTTCCGGCTCCACGTCTGCGCCCGGGACGCCGGGGCCGTGCCCTTCCGGGACGAGCTGGCCACCCTGCCCTTCGCCGAGGCGATCGAGGTCCACCCCGCCGGCCGCAGCTCCCTGGAGCCGGGGTCGGCCCTGGGCCCCTGGGAAGCCGGCACCGAGCTCTACATGTGCGGGCCGGCGGGGTTCATGGACTGGATCTCCGGTCGTGCCCTCGAACTGGGCTGGCCGCTCGACACCGTCCACCGCGAGTCGTTCTCTGCGCCGGTGTACGACATCACCGACAGCCGACCCTTCGACGTCGTGCTCGCCCGCCGCAACATCACCCTCCACGTGCCCGCCGGCCGCCAGATCCTCGACGTGCTCGCCGAACACGACATCGTCGTCCCCTGGGCCTGCTCCCAAGGCGTGTGCGGCACCTGCATCACCCCGGTCCTCGGTGGCGAACCCGAGCACCGCGACGCGGTCCTCTCACCCCAAGTCCGCGCCGCCAACACCGCCATGTGCCTGTGCGTGTCCCGAGCCA
>DATGAX010000538.1:0-4615 GCA_035312965.1 Acidimicrobiales bacterium | reverse complement strand
GGCGTTGGCGATCAGCTTGATGCGGTGTTCGAAGGCCACGTCCATCAACGGCTCAGCGCCCTTGTGGGACCAGCTCATCGCACCAGCCGTCGACGGCAGCCGCTCGTCGTCGGGGAGCGGCGGCACGTGGTACTTGTCCATCAACCCGTTGACGAAATCGCGGTGTTCGGCCGGGATCAGACCGACCAGGTCCTTGGGTGACATCCCACCTTCCTCGACGCCGATGTACTTGGCCGGCACGAGGACATCGACGCCGAACGACTTGTCGCCGGCCTGTTCCTCGATCCAGGTGAGCTCGACGTCGAGGGCGTCCGGGGTGAGGCCGACGGCGCCGAGAACGCCCAGTCCGCCCGCCTTGCTGACCGCGGCGACCACGTCGCGGCAGTGGCTGAAGGCGAAGATGGGGAACTCGATCCCGAGCAGGTCGCAGACTGAGGTGTGCATGGCGCAAACCCTACGACGGCGGCCGTCAGCTCGGCTGAAGCGAGTCCAGTTGGAGGGTGTAGTTCGACTTGTAGGTGATGCCGTACTGGGACGCCGTGATGGACGCCACCTCGTGGACGGGGGTGGCATCCGACGCCAGCCAGTAGTCGCTGTGCACGGTGCCCTTCTGCGGACCGGACAGCGTGGCCACGATCTGGACGTGCTCGGTGGCCACGGCGGCGCCGGCGACGGTCATGGTGGCCGGGCCGATCAGCTTGACCACCTGGCTCGTGGTCTCCCCGTTGGAGGCGTGGCACGACCACGTCCAGGTCTGCCCCGGCGTCCCCGACGTCGGCACGAAGGCGTCCGGCCCGCAGTCGAAGGTCATGGAATTGCGGTAGCCGTTCTCGTCGACGGTCGAGCTCTCGGAGACCACCCGGATGCCGCCGGCGACGGGGCATTCGACGATCGTGGTGGTGTTGCCCGGCGACGACGTCCACTTGGCCGCCACCCCGCAGGCGTCGCGGCTGACCTGGATGGTGGTCTTCGGCGGGTAGTCGGAGGTCGAGGAGAAGAGGGTCTGGCTGCCCGACGTGCTGTAGGTGTAGGTCCCGGTGCGGGGCAGGGCCGGCTCGGGTCCGGACGCCGCCGTCGTCGGCGAGGTCGAGCCGCCGCCCGGCACCGAACCACCGGGGAGGGTGGTCGTGGCCGGGCCGGGCGAGCCGCTGGCCCGGCCGCCGGCCCCGGAGACCGCGCCGGAGGCCGTGCCCGAGCGGGCCTGCGGCCGGGTCGTGGCGGTGGTGGTGGTCGAGCCCGCCACGGTTGCCGTCGAGCCGCCCCCGGCGGCTCCGGGGCCCGGGACGACGGTCGGCGCCGTAGTGGCGCTCCCACCGACCGCGCCGTGCTGGGAGGAGCTGGTGCCCATGCCGACGGCGGCGCCGGCGCCTACGACCAGCAGGCCGACCGACAGGGCGGCGAGGAGGCGCGAGGGCCCGCCCCCGGCGGTCGAGAAAATGCCCATTTCGCCCCGAAGCCTACCGGAGGCGGCCGGGCCGGCCCAGCCGCCGGGCGCTCAGATGACCGGACGGTGGCCACCCACCGACGGGGGTTGGAAGTAGAGGCGCCGCCGGGCCGGCATGGCCGCCACCACGTCCGGTGGGGCGGCCGGGGACGGGTCCCAGGCCGAGCTGCCCGGCGAGTACTTGAACAGCAGAGCCAGCCGCGTCTCCTCCCCCCGCCACGGGATGGTGCAATGGGCCAGCGCCTCGGTGAACACGAGCAACGACCCGGCCGGCTGCGGCACCTCGACGATCATCGACTCCGCTCCGACGGGGAGGGGGTCGGCCGCCTTGTGGCTGCCGGGAATGCAGCCGAAGCCGCCCTGCCCGGGCCGGCCGTCGACGAGCGACCAGGAGAACGCCAGCAGGCCGCTGCGCACCGCCCCCATGCGCGACACCCAGTACTGGGCCGGGTCGAAGGGCTCGGCCGGCCCGTGCAGCCCGAGCCCCGCCGTGCCGGGCGCCATGATGATCCCGTAGGCGTGGTCCAGGCGGACGTGGGGCCCGATGACGTCGGCCAGGACGGCCACCACCCACGGATGGTCGACCAGGTCGCCGAACGCCCCGTCCCACTCGAACAGACGGCCGCCCTGCCCGAAGCGCTGCCGTTCGATGGTCAGGTCCGGTCGGGGCAGGCGTTGGGCCTCGACGGCCGCCTTCAGGCGGCGCACCGAGCGGCCGTCCAGGGCCCGCTCGAGCAGCAGGTAGCCGTGGACGTCGAGCGCGTATCGCTGGAGGGGACTGAGGCCGCCGCGCACCACCTGGCTCCTTGGTTCTGGTGCTGTGGAGGTTAGGGCCGCGGCCTGGCCCGGACCGGGGGACCGGTGCGAGCATGGACGGATGGGTCCCCCGATGCGGCCGTCCGTCGAGGCCGACGTGGTCGTGGCCGGGGCGGGTCCGGCGGGCACGTCCGCCGCCATAACACTGGCCCGTCTGGGCCGAACGGTCACGCTCGTGGACAAGGCCGTCTTCCCGAGGGACAAATGCTGCGGCGACGGCCTGACCGCGGCCGCCCTGCGCCGCGTCGAGCAGCTCGGGCTGGACCCTGGCGAGGTGGCGTCGTGGCAGCCGGTAGAGGACGTCTCGGTGGTGGCGGCGGGCGGCCGCCGGGTGGACCTGCCCCTCGGCCCGCCCCCCGCCGGTCTCTTCGCCGTGTCGGCCCGCCGGGCCGACCTGGACGCCGCCCTGTTGGAGCGGGCCCGGGCCGGCGGAGTCCGCGTGATCGAAGGCCGCGCCGTGACAGGCGTCCAGGCGTCGGCCGCCGGCACGACGGTCGAGCTGGAGGACGGGACGGTGCTGGCCGGCGCCTACACGGTGGCGGCGGACGGGATGTGGTCCCCGATCCGCCGCAGCCTGGGGCTGACCCCGCCCGGCTATCTCGGGGAGTGGCAGGCCGGCCGCCAGTACCTCAAGCGCACGGGCCCCATGGCCCGGCGGCTGTGGGTCTGGTTCGAGCCGGACATGATCCCCGGGTACGCCTGGTCCTTCCCCCTCCCCGACGGCCACGTCAACTTCGGCTACGGGGTCCGCAAGGGGACGCACCCGGCGCTCAAAGGGCAGCGCATCGACTGGCGCACCCGGCCCCACATCGCCGAGGTGCTCGGGCCCGACGCCGAGGAGGCGGGCCCGTGGCGGGCGTGGCCCATACCGGCCCGCATCGGTCGGGCCGCGCTCTTCGGCCTCGGGGGGCGGGTGCTCTTCGCCGGTGACGCGGCGGGGGCGTGCGACCCGATGACCGGCGAGGGCATCGCCCAGGCCCTCGAGATGGGTGAAGCGGCCGCACTCGCCATCGCCGGGGCCGGGGCGGCGCGGCCGGCGCAGGCGGCGGGCCGGTACCGCAGGGGCGTCAGGTGGGGCATGGCGGTGGACGACCGGCTGGCCGAGCGGCTGTCGCAGATCCTGGCCCGGCCGGGAGGCTCCGGGCGGGCCCTGGCCGTCGTGGACCGGTCCGACTGGTCGCGCCGCCAGTTCGCCCGCTGGATGTTCGAGGACTACCCGAGGGCGGTGCTGGCCACGCCGCAGCGGTGGCGACGGCACCTGTTCGACCGGCCCGGCGCCTACGCCGCCAGCCCCCCGGGAAGCACCCGCTCCGGCTGGAGCGGGGCGGCCCCCGGCCACTAGCGTCGCCCCTCATGACTGAGATCGGTTTCGACGGCAAGGTAGCGATCGTCACCGGCGCGGGCGGCGGGCTGGGCCGCCAGCACGCCCTGCTTCTGGCCTCCCGGGGGGCCCGGGTGGTCGTCAACGACCTGGGCGGATCGGTGAGCGGCGACGGCGCCGACCTGGGCCCGGCCGAGCGGGTGGCGCAGGAAATCCGCGACGCCGGGGGCGAGTCGGTGGCCGACGGCCACAGCGTCTCCACCCCGGAGGGCGGCCAGGCCATCGTCCAGACCGCAGTGGACGCCTACGGCCAGATCGACATCGTCGTCAACAATGCCGGCATCCTCCGCGACAAGACCTTCCACAACCTCACGCCGGACCTGCTCGAGCCGGTCCTGGACGTGCACCTCAAAGGTGCGTTCTACGTCACCCTGCCGGCCTGGGTGCGCATGCGCGAGCAGGGCTACGGGCGGGTCGTCAACACGACGTCGCAGTCGGGCGTGCTCGGCAACTTCGGCCAGAGCAACTACGGGGCGGCCAAGATGGGCCTGGTCGGGCTGACCCGGGTGCTGGCCATCGAAGGGGCGAAGCACAACATCAAGGTCAACGCCATCGCCCCCATCGCCCGCACCCGGATGACCGAGGAGCTCCTCGGCGCGGCGGCGGAGAAGCTCGATCCCGAGCTGGTGTCCCCCGTCGTGGGTTGGCTGGCGTCGGAGGACTGCTCGGTGAGCGGCGAGGTGTTCACGGTGGCGGCGGGCCGCGTCGGCCGCTTCTTCGTCGGAATGACGCAGGGCTACTTCAATCCGAACCTCACGGTGGAGGACGTCCGCGACCATCTCGACGTCATCCGGGACGAGAACAACTACCTGGTGCCGGCGAACTCCAACGAGGAGACGGCCTTCCTCTTCAAGATGCTGCAGGAGCACTCCACCTAGGCGGGAGGCTCAGTCGGGCAGGATCACCCGGTGGCGCAGCTCCCAACGGACCCCGCCGCCGACCATCACCCGGATCTCCGCGGCCCGGCAGGCCAC
>DATGAX010000537.1:0-2381 GCA_035312965.1 Acidimicrobiales bacterium | reverse complement strand
TCGAGGCGCTGTCGCTCGGGATCGCCAACTCAGCCGAGGGGTGGAGCTGACGGCGGCGTAGGTTTAATCGCAAGTTTAGAAGTCCGGCGAAAAAGCCGTGCTATCCACGGATAAGTCGCCAAAGCTCGATCGGCTGTGGAGCGTGCCGAAGGCCTCTCCCGACGTTAGCCTCGATTCTCGCTCCACAAATCTTCCTGAAGTCGAGACCAGCCGTGCCGGTGGTCATCACTGGAACTTGAACCGGAGCCGGCGATCGCCCCACCAGGGGATGGGCAGGTCAAGCTCGGCGAAGCCGGCTTGGAGCAGGACCGGGGTGTAGGTCCGCCGGGCAAGGGTGACGGTGGCTCCGTCGTCGGTGACGTCGATTCTGCCGGTCGTGTCGATGAACTGCTCATGGATGGTCTCGGGAGTGGCGTGCTCGTAGCGCTTCAGGCTGCGCGCCAGCAGCCGGTAGATGTTGCCGGCGATCACGGTGAGGGTGGTGTCAGCGTCGACGTTGAGCGCCAGGCCCGAGGTCAGGGCGTCGACCTGGAACCCCTTGATGTAGGCGGACAGCTCGTTCTCGATGAGCATGCGCTCGGCGTAACGGGCGAAGAGGTCCTTCGCTTTCGTGGTGGTGTCGTTGGTGATGAGCAGCGTGGGCTGGTCCCGGCCGATGTTGCGCACGGCGATCTGGCGCACCGGCCTGGCGATGCCCTTGATGGCGATGGTCTCCTCGTGGATCTGGGGATGGCGGTAGCGCCCCGACCGGTCGATGCGGACGGTCGTCCACGACGAGTCTGGGAGTGCGGCCAGCTCGGCAAGGGTCGCCTTGCCCCGCTGGCGAAGAGTCAGCCAGTCGATGCTGCGGGCGTTGAGCTCTTCCAGCACGGCGTAGGTGGTGAGCCGTGAGTCGAACACCAGCAGGCCCGGGTTGGATCCCGAGGTCGCCTTCCAATGGTCGGCGAAGGTGAGGATCTCGGTGGCTGCCGCACGCTGGGTGACATCGGCGTTGGCGTAGACCATCTCCGTGGAGGCGTGGTCCTGGGCGAAGAACGCCAGGACGGAGCGGGTCGCCTGGGAGCGCTTGGGCACATAGTTGTTGTCGAGCGGGGCCTCGGTGCCGTAGTGGCGAATGGCGTGGAAGTCCAGGTTGAAGCCCCCGTCCCCGGTGGCCATCCCGATGGGCCAAAGGCGTCGCACCAGCTCGGCGAGGGCTGCGGTGTTCATCTCCCGGCGCACCCGGTAGGAGTAGGTCGTGGCATGCGTCGCCTTGGGCAGGACGTTGAGCCCCACCGCGAGGCCGAGCGCCTCGTCGGCGGCCAACCCGGTGGCGTGGTGGACCCGGCCGGCCCGGAGCAGCTTCAGCGTGAGCAGGGACGCCATGGAGTGCCAGGCACTCAGCACCGAGGTGGACGGGTAGCCCCCCGCGGCGATCACCTGGTCGACGCCGAGCTCCACCATGGCCGGGAACAGCACGAACAGCCCGGCGTGGGCGCAGTCCATCGAGACCCCCGACGGCCACGCCTCGAGGGCACCGGCGCGCACCGCCTCGATCCGTGGGGCGGGACCGTGGCCCCGCCGCGCCCGGGGCGGCAGGCGGGAAAGTCCCTCGGAAGACACGATGACCCACACGCTCTGGTGGCTGATCGGGGTTCCCTCGGCGTTCAGGGCATCGGCGATCTCCTTCACGGACTTGTCGAGGGCCCGCATCGCAAGCACCCCCTCCCGCAAGCTGGCCGTCTTGCGGGGACCCTTGGGACCGGGCTTGGAGGAGACGAAGAACTGGAACTTGCCGGCCCGCAGGTCGGTGGTCATCTGGTACATCGTCGCCTTCGAGTACCCGAAGCGGGCTCCGGCCACCTCGGCCGGCTCGCCCTCAACCAGGTAGGCCCGCAGGGCTTCGTACCGGCGCTGGGCTGGGTCGCCCGGGCTCGTGAAGAACTCAGATCCGCTCCGCATGACTCAGGAGGTCTCCCTGAACACCATGCTGTCATCGTAGAGCCATAATCAAGGTGAATTCCGGATTTACGGACTACATTCTTGTAATTCTGCCAACTTCCGACCGTTTCGTGGGGCGACCGGCTAGGAACTGTCCGACGACAGGCCCCGCTTGTTCAGAAAGTTCTCCTCACCTCATTGGTCTCGAGGAGCACCAGCGGGCGAGGCAACCCGGTGCCGGTGGAGCAGCGCCTCCCCACAACACGGGGGATCTGAGACCAGCCGGCTCACAGAAGGCGGCCGGGCCTCACCCGGACGCGGACGTCACCCCAGGGAAACTTCTGGAGCGAGAATCGAGGTTAAGATCCTCTACCTGGATTTTGCTGGGCCGTACGAGCAGTGAGGCCCCGGAGAACCCCTCGGGCACCAGACGGGGCCGGCCCGTCGACGCGAGCCCTCGC
>DATGAX010000536.1:0-6691 GCA_035312965.1 Acidimicrobiales bacterium | reverse complement strand
TGGCAGGAGCTGGCTCTCTGCGACAACCTGGACATCGCGTCGAACCTGCTGCTCGGCGGCGAGACCCGCGGCCTGGTCCTGTCGGACACCCGCTTCCACGCCCTCGCCACCGCCCTCGTCGCCGACCTCGGCATCGACCTGCCCCCGACCGACACGTCCGTGGCCAACCTCTCGGGTGGTCAGCGCCAGCTCGTAGCGGTGGCCCGGGCCATGCGGGACCACCCCGACCTTCTGGTCCTCGACGAGCCGACGGCTTCCCTCGGCGTCCAGGAATCGGCCCGGGTGGAGCAGCTGGCCGCGTCCCTGCCGGCGCACGGCACGGCCGTCCTCATCGTGACCCACGACGTGGAGCAGATGTTCCGCCTGGCCGACCGCATCGTCATCCTCCGCCGCGGCCGGGTGCTCGCCACGGTTCGCCCCGACGACTCCCATCCCGAGGAGGTGGCCGCCCTCCTGTCGGGCCAGGGCCTCGACGACACCGCCCGCCGCCAGCTCTCCCGCCTGCAGAGCCTGGCCGACCAGCTGGCATCGGCCGAGCCGTCTTCCAGCCTCGATCTGATCATGTCCGCCCTCGGCGCCGCGCTCGGGATCGATCAGCTCTGCGTCCATGTCACCTCCGGCGCCAATTTGACCGTCGCCGGATCCCTGGGCCTGCCGGGCCGCTTCCTCTCCGCTCTCTCGTCGAGCTCGGCGTCGTCGGCGTCCGGCCCGATCGGCCGGGCGGTGGCGACCGGCGGCGCCGTCATCACCGAGGACGTCCAGAGTGACCCGGCGTGGGGCCGTATGAGGGCCGACGCCCGCCTGGCTGGCGTGGCCAGCTCGTGGAGCGTGCCGTTCACCGGCGCCAGCGGCGACGGCGGAGTGATCACTGTGATGCGGGGCCAGCCCGGTGTGCCCGGCCGCGACGAGTTGGAGCTGGCCGGCCTCTACGCCGGTTACGCGGCCAGCGCCCTCGAACGCGACCGCCTGCTCGGTGAGGTGACCAGCCGCAACCGGGTGCTCGAGACCATCCGGGACGTGCTGCAGGTGCTGGCCGGGCCGGCGCCGTTCGAGTCCGGCCTGCGTGGGGCGCTGGCTGCCCTCCGGGCCGGCCTCAGCGCGTCCGGCGTGGCGCTGGTCGCCATCGACGCCGAAGGGCACGGTGAGGTCCGGGCCGCCGCGGGCGAGGTCTCATGGGCCGTGGCCGCCGCGACGGGGGCCACCCCGGCCGATCCGGCCACCGGCGCGGTGCGGTCCGAGCGGGTGGCCGCCGGCCCTCTCGGCGAGACGCTGGTCGCGGCGTTCCGGGCCCCGGGCGGCACCGCTGCCGTCGTCGCCCGGTGGGAGCATCCGGGTCCCGGCACCGGCGCCGACCGGGGGCCGCTCATCGAGGACGCCGCCAACTCGCTGCGGCTGGCCCTGGAGCGGGAGGAGTCCGAGCGGGCTCAAAGGGAGACCATGGCCCTGCGCAGCTCACAGGAGCTCCAACGGCGGTTCCTCTCGCGGATATCCCACGAGCTGCGCACGCCGTTGACGGCCATCCAGGGCTACGCGTCCAGCCTCATGCAGACCGACGTCGACTGGGACCGACCCTCCCAGCAGCGGTTCCTCGAGCGGATCAGCGCCGAGTCGGCCCGCCTGGGCCGCCTCGTCGGCGACCTGCTCGACTTCTCGGCCATCGATGCCGGAATCCTCCGCCTCCAGCCGGACTGGTGCGACCTGAGCCTGGTGCTGGACGCCGCTCGTTCCTGCCTGGCCGCGGTCGCCGCGGCGCAGGTGCACATCGCCTGCCCGGAGTCGATGACGGTGTGGGCCGACCACGACCGGCTCGAGCAGATCTTCGTCAACCTCCTCGACAACGCCACCCGCCACAACCGGACCGGGACGCGGGTCGAGGTGGAGGTGGCGGCGGCGCCGCCCGGGTACGTGACCGTCGCCGTCGTCGACGACGGCGACGGCCTTCCCGGCCGGCGCAGCGCGACGGCCGGCGCCGGTCTCGGCCTGTCCATCACCCGGGGCATCGTCGAGGCGCACGGGGGGACACTCCGGATCGTCGGCGCCCAACGGGGGACCCGGTGCGAGGTATGCATACCCGTCGCGCCGGGTGCCCCGGCGGACAGCCCGGGTGACCACGAGAGGGTGGCCGGCTCCTGACCTCTGTGCTCATCATCGAGGACGACCCCAACATCGTCGATCTCATCCGGTCCAATCTCATCGTGCGCGGCTACGAGGCGGTGGTCAGCAACGAAGGGGAACCAGCCCTGCAGCTGATCGAGACCGAGTCGCCGGACATCGTGCTGTTGGACCTCATGCTCCCCGACGTCGACGGCCTGGAGTTGTGCCGCGCCATCCGCGAGCGCTCCAACGTCGGGGTGATAGTGGTGTCGGCCCGCGGCGGGGAACGGGACAAGGTCTCCGCCCTCAATGTCGGCGCCGACGACTACATGACGAAGCCCTTCAGCATCGAGGAGCTGCTGGCCCGCATCACCGCCACCCTCCGGCGGACACGGGTGAGCGAACCGGTCGAGGCTTCCGTTCCTGTGGTGACCATGCGCGACATCGAGATCGATCTGGCCGGCCGCGAGGTCTCGCGTGCGGGCCGGCCGGTCCACCTGACGCCCACCGAGTTCGCCCTCTTGCGGGAGCTGGCGACGAACCGGGGCAAGTCGCTCACCCACGCCCACCTGCTCCGGCGGGTCTGGGGGCTCGGCTACGAGACGGAGACCGAGTACCTACGCGTGTACGTGCGCCGGTTGCGCTCCAAGCTCGAGTCGGAAGGCGACCAGCCGCTGATCATCACCCAGCCGCGGGTCGGCTACCGGCTGGCGGCCGATTGACGGGCGCATTTTTACGTTTCTTTAATGCCGCGATCGGAATGTTAACGGGACGTTAAGGAGACGCCTCCTAGGGTCCCCTTCGGCCCGGTCGACTAAGAGTCTTTGGACCCTACGGCTGGCGTTGCCGGCGTAGCACGCTCGGCAAGTTACGAAATGCGTGACCAACCGTATCAACTTGTAATAGGGGAGGAATTGCGTTGACCCGCAGACGCTCGTCCGTACTTGCAGGGGTGAGCCTGGCCGCCGTATTGGCGTTGCTGGGCACGGCCTGCAGTTCATCGAAGAACGCCACCAATCCGACGACGACGAGCGCCCCGGCGTCCTCGTCCTCATCCTCGACGTCGGCGCCCGCGGCCAGCTTGAGCGTGTCGTCGTTCGACAGCAACTTCTCGGCCATGTCGCAGCTCAGCAGCGTGACCTCGGCCGGTCACGGCCTGGTGGGCGTGATCCTGCCGGACACCACATCGTCGACCCGGTACGTCGACTTCGACGCCCCGTACCTCAAGAAGGCCTTCCAGATGGCCGGCTACTCGTCGTCGGACTTCAAGATCGACAACGCCCAGGGTGTGGACGCCAACGAGCTCTCGTTGGCTCAGGCCGACATATCCCTCGGTGCCACGGTCCTGGTATTCGACCCTCTGGACAGCACCGTCGGCGGCCAGGTGCAGCAGTTGGCGGCCAGCCACGGCGTCAAGCTCATCAGCTATGACCGGGCGACCTTCGAGGGCACGAACACCTATTACGTCAGCTTCGACAACTTCAAGGTCGGCCAGCTGATCGGCCAGGGTTTCATGACCTGCGTGTCGGATTGGGGCGTGAGCAGCCCGAAGGTCTTCACCCTGAACGGTGGTGAGGACACCGATCCGAACGCCGTGTCGTTCGCCCAGGGCTACAACTCGGTGATCTGGGGCAAGAAGGCCACGCCCCTGACGGCCGGGGCGACCAACAGCCAGGGCTACACCCTGGTCGGTGACCAGATCACCCCCGGCTGGACCAACTCGACGGGCCAGACCATCTTCCAGCAGCAGTACACCGCCCACCCGGAGATCAACGCCACGGTCGAGGCCAACGACGGCCTGGCCAACGCAGTGATCCAGGTGCTCAAGAGCAAGGGCGTCGGGCCCAAGAAGGTCCCGACGACCGGCCAGGACGCCACGCTGCAGGGTATGCAGTGGGTCCTGCAGGGTTACCAGTGCGGCTCGGTGTACAAGGCCGTCTACCTCGAAGCCCAGGACGCCGTCGCCCTGGCCACCTACCTGAGGGCCGGGCAGACACCTCCGGCCGGCCTGGTCAACTCGACGACCTCTCCTCCGTCCGGTAAGCCCGGTTCGACGCAGCCCGCGTCGCTCCTGACCCCGGTCTGGGTCAACGCAGCCAACATGGAGGCGACGGTCATCAAGGACCAGTTCATCTCGGTCTCGGCGCTGTGCGCCGCGGTCGGGGCCAGCGTGTGCACGGCGGCCGGGATCAGCTAGCACCGCCACGAGAGACGTACGCCGGGCCGCCGCCGACGCGGCGGTCCGGTGCCGCGTCGCCCGGCTGCAGTAGAAGTTGGACAGACGACAGAGGGGATGGAATGGGCGATCCGAACGGGAGCCAACGCCTCCTGGAGATCCGGGGTCTGTACAAGAGCTTCGGGGCCGTCCAGGCCCTGACCGACGTCAGCATGGACGTGCCGTTGGGCCATGTGACCGCGTTGTGCGGTGACAACGGCGCCGGCAAGTCGGTCTTCATCAAGTGCATCTCCGGCATCTACCAGCCCGACCGGGCGGAGGTGACCTGGGAGGGGCGGCCGGTCCATGTCCGCAACGCCCACGACGCCTCGTCGCTCGGGATCGAGACCGTGTACCAGGACCTGGCTCTGGCCGACAACCTGGACATCGTGCAGAACATGTTCCTCGGTCGGGAGCGGCTCCGAAGGGGCATCCTCGACGAGGACCACATGGAGACTGCGGCGGCCGAGACACTGGCCAGCCTGCGGGTGACCACCGTGCGTTCCATCCGCCAGCCGGTGGGTTCGCTGTCCGGCGGCCAACGGCAGTCGGTGGCGGTGGCCAAGGCCGTGATGTGGAACTCGAGACTCGTGATCATGGACGAGCCCACGGCCGCCCTGGGCGTCACGCAGACCGCCCAGGTGCTCGAGCTGATCCACAATCTGCGTGATCGGGGGCTGGCCGTGCTGGTGGTGTCACACAACCTCAACGACGTCTTCGCCGTGGCCGACCGGATCGCCGTGCTGCATCTCGGCCGGATGGTGGCGGAGGATCGGGCCGGCGCGTTCGACCGCCAGAGCGTCGTCGAGTACATGACGACCGGGGGCGTAGGGATCAAGGGCCCGTCGTCGACAGACGCCGGCAGGGAGGGCTGAGCCGTGACCGGAACCGACACCGAGCCCCCGATCGGAGCGGCGGTCAAGGATCCGACCGCGGCCAAGGGCAGCACCGAACCGCTGCTGCCGCCCGAGATCACCGCCCAGACGCTGGGCGACTACGTGCGGGGCCTGGTGCTCCGGGTCAAGAGCGGCGAGAGCGGCGTGCTGCCCGTGATCCTGTCCATGGTGATCGTGTTCGTCGTCTTCTGGGCGGTGAGCCGCCATCACGTGTTCATCTCGGCCGGCAACATGGTCAACCTCTTCCAGCAGTCGGCCGTGTTCATAGTGCTGGGCATGGCCGAGATGTTCGCCCTGCTCCTCGGGGAGATCGACCTCTCCCTCGGCTACCTCGGACCGCTCGGCGGGGCCATCGCCATCCAGATCATCGAACCGGGCAACGCGGGCTGGCCGTGGTGGGCCGGGATCGTGTTGGGCCTCCTCGGGGCCGCCCTCATCGGGCTGGTCCAGGGCCTGATCATCACCGTGCTCCGCATCCCGTCGTTCATCGTCACGTTGGCCTTCTCGCTGATCTGCTTCGGTCTGATCCTCAAGGTATTGGCCATCGGGCCCTACTCGGGGTACCCGAGCACCAACGGCATAGACCGCGATCTGCGCTACCTCCACAACCTGATGTGGGCCAATGTCACTCCGGCCGCCAGCTGGATCAGCATGATCGTGATCGTGGGCCTCTACAGCGGGTTGGTGTTCACGCGCGACGAGCGCCGGAGGCGGAGCGGGCTGGTGGCGCCGCCCCTGAGCCTCACCCTCATCAAGATCGCCTTCTTCAGCGCGGTCGGTGTGGTGCTGGTCCTCATCTGCAACCTCAACCGGGCCAACATCGGCAAGCTCCAAGGGGTTCCGTTCTTCGTCTACATCGTCCTGGGCGTACTGGCCATGTGGACCTTCCTGCTCCATCGCACGCGGTACGGGCGCTACGTCTACGCCATCGGCGGCAACGCCGAGGCGGCCCGCCGCGCCGGGATCAACGTCACCCGGATCCGGACCATGGCCTTCGTCCTGGCCGGGTTCACCGGCGGCATCGCCGGCATCCTGTACCTCTCCCAGAACGGTGGGATGTCCAACAACGTCAACGGCGGCCAGCTCGTCCTCTACGCCGTCGCCGCCGCGGTCATCGGCGGCACGTCGCTGTTCGGCGGGCGCGGCAAGCCGCGCGACGCCATCCTCGGCGCGCTGGTCATCGTGATGATCCCGAACGGCATCGGGCTGAAGCCCAACCTCGGTGTGCAGCACCAGGAGGTCATCACGGGAATCGTCCTGCTCGTGGCCGCGTCAGTCGACGCGATCTCGCGGCGACGAGCAATGTCCCGTTGATCTGATCAGCCGGTCGGCCAGTCGGCGACGGGCACGTTGCTGTGCATGTTCTCCACGTAGCGCGCCAGCATGCCCCGCAAAGCGTCTCGGCGGTCGGGGGCGGGGTTCCGCTCGTCGATGCGGTGGAACGTCTCCGCCTGCCATTCCGCGCCGTTTCGCTGCGTGAGGCAAC
>DATGAX010000535.1:0-3505 GCA_035312965.1 Acidimicrobiales bacterium | reverse complement strand
GCGCATGGACGGCCAAGGCGTTGGAGGACGCCGGCCACGAGGTCCGGCTCTTTGTCCGGACTCCGGAGAAGCAGAAGGTCAGCACCCTTCCCATCGGTGTACGGACCGGCGACGTGGCCAGCGGTGACATCACCGATGCCGCCTCCGTGGTGGCGGCCATGGAGGGATGCGATTCGGTGGTGCACTGCGCCGCCGTCGTGGCCACCGATCGCCGGCGGGCCGACGAGATGCTGCAGACCAACCTGGTCGGCGCCCGCAACGTGCTCGGGGCCGCCGCCGAGCGGGGTCTCGACCCGATCGTGCACGTGTCGAGCATCACCGCTCTGTTCCGCCGCCGGCTGGACCGGATGCACGCCGATCTCGACGTCGGCGGGCTCGACGACGCCTACGGCCGGACGAAGGCGGCCGAGGACCGCTACGCCCGCGAGCTGCAGCAGTCCGGGGCGCCGATCGTGGTGGTGTACCCGGGCATGGTCCTGGGGCCGCCGGCGGGGGAGCAGTTCGGCGAGGTCGCCGAAGGCGTGGAGACCGTCCTCAAGCGGGGTGTGGTCCCCGGCATCGATGCGGCGTGGACACTGGTCGACGTACGCGACCTGGGCTTCCTCATCGCCGCGCTGATGGTGCCCGGCCAGGGGCCGCGCCGGTACATGGCGGGCGGGCACCACCTCACGCCGCGCCAGCTCCGGCGGGACCTCGAATCGGTCACCGGGCGGCGGCTGATACCGCTGGCGCTGCCCGGCCTGGTCCTGCGGGGCCTGGGCCGGGCCATGGATGCCGCCAGCCGTGCGCTGCCCATCAACTCGGTGCTCACCGAGGCGGCCATGGAGTACTACACGCGGATGCCCCCCACCGACGACACCCCGAGCGAGAAGGAGCTGGGCGTGGTGTACCGGCCGTCCACGGAGACCCTGGCCGACGCCATAGCCGGCCTGGCCCGCGTGGGCCGTATCACCGCCCGGCAGGCCGGCCCGCGGGTGGCGGCCGCCCCGACCGGCGGACCGCTTCGTTAGCCTTCCTCCATGACCGGTTCGCCGAAGGATGTCGTCGCCTCGCTGTGGGCCGCACTGGCCGCCCGGGACTGGAGCTCGGTCGGTGGCGTCATCGCCGACGACTGCATCTACTACGACGCCCCGATCGGGCCCGCCGCCGCCGCCCGCGGTCCGCGCGACGTGGTGGCCCGTTTGCGCCTGGGCCTCGACGGGCTGGCCGCCTACACCAACTTCCCGGGCCGGATGGTGGCCGAGGGCGGCACGGTCATGTACGAGCACTCGGAGCGCTGGGAATGGCCCGGCGGCGAGAACGTGGTGCTGCCGTTCGTGACGGTGCACGAGGTGCGAGACGGCAAGGTGGCGCGCTGGGTGGACTACTGGGACCACAACACGCTGGTGGCCGCCGCCCCGTCGGGGTGGTCGGAGTCGCTGGCCGGCGGCGACATGTCCTGGATCTACGACGCCACGGGTCAGGCCTGACCGGGCTGTCCCCGGATCAGCTCGCTCGGGCCGGCTCCAGCACGTCTGAGACCAGCTGGTCGAGGGTCGACAGGAGGTCGTCGCGGGCGAAGGCGAAACACACCGCGATGATGCGGTCCACGCCCGCCGCCCGGTAGCCCTCGATGTTCTCGGGGGTGATGGCGTTGAAGTAGGGGCACACCGAGACGGCGAACCCGTTCCGTGACCGCCCGGCCTCCGCCAGCTGCCGGTCGAGCCGGTCGAGAGCATCGGGGAACTGATCGGGCGTGCGGTTGAAGGTGAACCAGCCCTGCCCGAACCGGGCCGCCCGGCGCAGCGCGGCGTCCGACTCACCGCCGACGTGCAGCGGCGGGTGGGGCAGCTGCACGGGCTTGGGGTACATGCGGCACGGCTTGAGGTCGTAGAAGTCGCCGCTGAACGAGGAGGTCTCTTCGGTCCACAAGGACTTGATGACCTGCAGGTACTCGTCCATCCGCCGGCCGCGGTGGGCGAAGGGGACG
Organism: Acidimicrobiales bacterium; assembly: GCA_035312965.1. Classification (GTDB taxonomy): domain Bacteria; phylum Actinomycetota; class Acidimicrobiia; order Acidimicrobiales; family Palsa-688; genus JAKCDU01. Next base: position 1,536 of record DATGAX010000535.1, on the reverse strand, counting down.
TTGAGGGCGTCGTACTCCTCCCGCAGCCAACCGATGCCCATTCCGAAGTCCACCCGGCCGCCCGAGAGAAGGTCGAGGTCGGCGACCTGCTTCGCCGTGTAGACGGGGTTGCGCTGCGGGACCAGGCAGATCGCCGTACCCAGTCTGATCCGATCGGTGACGGCGGCGAGGTAGGTGAGGGCGGTCAGGGGTTCGAGCAGGCCCGTGTCACCGCCGCCCGGGAACTTCCCGTCCGGTGAGTACGGGTACTCCGAGGAGTACTCGTCGAAGAGGACGACGTGCTCCGGGACCCACACCGACTCGAAGCCGCGTTCCTCGACGGCGGGGCCGAGGGCGCGCAGGAAGTCGGGCGTGGTGTTCATGGCGCTCAGCGGGACGAACAAGCCGATCTGCATGGCCCGGACGTTACGCCCTTCCTCTGCTACGAGGCCCCGGCGAATTCGTCCCGTCGGCGCATCCAGGTGGGATCGGCCGGATGACCCTCGTCGCGGCCGTGGGGCACGAGATCGAGGATGCCGTAGTAGACCATCACCGGCTCGAGACCCCGGGCCGTCGTCGAGTACGTCAGGTACACCTCACCGTCCGAGAGGGCGAAGACGCTCAGTCCCGGCCGCTCGGTCATGAAGCCCGCCGGATCGGCACCGCACTCGGCGGCGAAATGCTTGACCGTCGGTGGAATCCCGTCTGCCAGCAGCGCGCTGACGCGGTCCCTGGGCTGGGAGCGCTCGAAGTCGAAGTTGAAGTCGCTGCCGAAGCTCGATGCCCAGGTGAACTCCCAGCCGAGACGCCGGCGGTACGGGAGCAGCTTCTCGAGCGGGGCGCGCGACACGCAGACCATGGTGACGTCGCGCGCCTTCAGGTGCTCCAGCACCCCATTGAAGCTGTCGGCGATGGACGAGCAGACCGGGCACCCGGCTTCGTAGTCGGGGCCGAACATGAAGTTGTAGATGACGAGCTGCGAACGCCCCTCGAACAGCTCGGCCAGGGTCGTCGGCCCCGCTTCGGTCTGGAACGTGTACTCCTTGTCGATGCGGAGCCAGGGCAGCTCCCGCCTCCGGCGGGCCAGTTCGTCGCTCTGCCGGGTGTGGGCCTTCTCCAGCGCGAGCAGTTCCTTTCGGGCCGCGTACCAGTCTTCGCTGGTGACGATCTCGTGTGCAGTCATCGGTAGCTCTCCTTGTCAGTTGGTCTGGTAGTCACACGGGCCGGACGAGGGCCGGTACGGAGGACGGGGCGACGATCACCGCGATCCCGAGGGCGAGGACGGCCACCGCCAGGGATGCATCGAGCACCCCTCGGGGAGGCAGCAGCTTCTGGAAGAGGATGACGCCGGCGGTGACGGCCATCCAGGGGAGACTCATGACGCCGAGCGCGACCATGGCCAGCATCAACCCCCCGCTCGAGCCGACGCAGCACAGGCCGAGGACCCATCCGGACCGTACGCGGCCGCGGCACACCTCCCGGAAACGGCGCTTGACCGGCGTGAGCTCGTAGAGCCCGGCCGCTACGACGACGACCCCGGCCACGGTGGTCCCATGG
>DATGAX010000534.1:0-6645 GCA_035312965.1 Acidimicrobiales bacterium | reverse complement strand
AACCTGAGACTTGCTGCAAAACTACTAAGGAGCTGATAAGCCATGGGTGTCGGTACCAGCATTGTTGTCTTTGCCATAGGGGCGATATTGCGCTTCGCCACGACTATCTCCTCGTCCGATTTCAATCTCCACACCATCGGCGTCATCCTGATGATCGTCGGAGTGGTCGGGTTCCTCGTTTCACTCTTCTTCTGGAGCTCGTGGGGCGGGTTCGGCGGATACAGCCGCCGGCGCAGTGTCTACCGTGATGGCACCGGCACCGTCGTTGACGAGTCGCACCACGTCCCGTACTGAGCGTCGCCTGGTAGCCAGCCACGATCCGGCGAGGATCAGGGCGAACCCGCCCGCCGTCGAGAGCCTGAAGGGCTCGCCCAGAATGGCCACCCCCAACAGCACGGCCACGATCGGGTTGAAGTAGGTGATGAGGGTGGCCCGGGTCGGATGCACCTCCCGGATCAGCTCGAAGAAGGCCACGAAGGCCAGCGCCGTGCACACCACTCCGAGGAGCACGACTGAGCTGATCACGGTTGCGGGAGGCATCCGACCCGGTGCCTGGAGTATCGCCACGGGCAGGTAGGCCAAGGCCACCACCGTGAGCGAGACGGCCGAGAGGCTGAGGCTGGACTGCTCGTTCAGCCACCGGTTGGCGATCATCGGCCCGAGGGCGTACCCGACCGAAACGATCAGGACCTGGCCGACCGAGCCCAACTCGGCGCGGCGCACGTCCAGCCCCAACAGGACGGCGACGCCGCCGAGGCCGACGAAGAGCCCCGCAACCGTGCGGCGATCGATGAAATACCGTTCTCCGGCCACATAGGCGAGGACGGCAGATATCAGCGGCACCGTGGCGACGAGCAGCCCGCTGAGCGAGCTCGGGATGCGCCGCTCCGCGTTGGACAGCAGGACCCAGGGGATGGCCAGCTCGCAGACGCAGTAGGCGAGGAGAGGCTTCCAGACGCTGAGCAGAGGGCGGAGGCGGCCCCCCCGGGCGGCGAGTGGGAGGAGCAGAGCGGCCCCGATGAGAGTGCGGCCCTCGACCACGCCGACCGGCGTCAGGTGGCGTACCGCGACCTTGATCAGCAGGTAGGGGATGCCCCATACGACGGACATCAGCACGAACAGGGCCAGAGCCCGTCGGGACATCAGCGCTGACGAAGGAAGTGTTTTCCGAGCGCCTGCGTCTGCTGCTGGTAATTGGACGCCGGCTCCCGGCCGTACAGGATGGTCGGCTCCTCCATCATGCGCTCGAAGGTCAGCTTGCACACCCTCTGGCCGTGCTCGATCATGAATGGAACGTCGTGGGCCCGCACCTCCAGTGCCGCCTTGGAGCCGAAGAAGCGTCCCTCGCGGTCGAAGCCGAATCCCGGGTCGAAGAAGCCGGCGTAATGGGTCCGCAACTCCCCGCTCGTCGGGTCGTAGGCCGTCATCTCCGAAGCCAGGCCCGGAGGGATCACGGTCGCCTCCTCCGACATGAGGAGATAGAACTTCTTCTCGGTGAGGACGACCCGGTCCGGGCCCTCCCGCCGCACCGGCTCCCAGAAGGGGTCCGGGTCGACGGGTTCGGAGCGGGTCAGGTCCAGGAGCGGGGCATTCTCCCGGGCCCGGTAGCCCACGTGCCCGCTGGGGTCGCCGTGCAGATCGAGGCTGAGGAAGAGCCCGTCGGCCAGCGTCACGTCCTCCGGTGGGACGGGCTGGCCGCCCTGATAGAGGAGCGGCTCCTTCCTGTGGTGTTCGAGGATCTCGTCATCGGTCAGCTCGCTCCGGCCGGCGGACAGCCGGAGCTGGTTGAGGCTGAGGTCCTCGCACACCCGCACCGCGAACGACAACGGGACCACCTCGAGGTACAGCCCGCCGTGGTAGCCGTCGGCGATCTCGTCGAAGCGGTAGCTGTGGTCGGTGATCACCCGGGTGAATACGTCGATCCGGCCGGTGGAGCTCTTCGGATTGGCCTTGCCCCGCACCCCCCCGGGCAGCGTCAGGCTCTCCTTGAGGGGGATCAGGTAAGGCCGGTTCGTCTCCAGCACTACTCCGTCGCCGCGCAGGTCGAGCTGGTCGATGGTGAGATCGCGGAGGCGGGTCTCGACGTCGGCGTTGCCCGGGAGGAAGCTGCAACGCATCCGGTAGGCGACCTCCCCGAGGCGCAGGTCGAGGCTGGCCGGCTGCACGTTCTCATGGGGAACTTTGAAGCGTCCCGCGTCGATGACGCCTTCGTCGATGGCCCGTAGGAGATACGAATTGGGCAGGACGCCCTCCCCCCCGGGGGGGATCAGCACCGGTGGCGCCCCGCGATGGCCATGCGGGTCACTGTACCGCTGCCCGCCCGGACGCCCCGAGGCCTCCAGGCCTGGTTCAGGAAGCGCCCGCGCCGATCGGTGAACTTGGGGTGAAGCGCACCGGAAGGTGCTTGATCCCGCCGACCAGAGGGATACCGAGGGAGGCCAGCGGAACCGGCGGTCCGTCCACGTGGATGTCGGGCAGCCGGGTGAAGAGCTGGCGGAAGGCCACGGCCACCTCCCGGCGGGCCAGGTGGGCACCGAGGCAGAAGTGGGGCCCCGGCCCCCCGAAGCCCACGTGCGGGTTCGGGTCGCGGCGTACGTCGAAGCGCTCCGGGTCTTCGAACACCCGCGGGTCCCGGTTGGCCGCCCCGTAGAAGAGGACCATGCGGTCGCCCTCCCGTAGCTGCTCACCCGAAAGGACCAGGTCGCGGGTCAGCGTCCGGCGCATGAACACCACAGGGGAAGCGGCGCGCACGATCTCCTCGACGGCGCTGTGGCTCAGCCGTTCGAGGTCGTCCTGCCACAGCCTCCGCTGGTCCGGGTTCTCGGCGAGGAGCTGCATACCGTGGCTGATGGCGGTCCGGGTGGTGTCGTTGCCCGCGACCGAGAGGAGGATGAAGAAAGGAGCCAGCTCGGCCGGGGCCAGGACCTCCTCGCCCACGTCGGTGTGCACCAGGGCGCTGGTCAGGTCGTCACCCGGATTGGTCCGGCGGTACTCGGCCAGCTCGTTCATCAGCCCGGCCAGCTCCATGCCGGCCGAGATCAGAGCCCCCATGACGTCCTCCTGGCCCCCGATCATGTCCGGGTCGCCGGAGCCCAGGATGACGTTCGTCGCTCTCAGGACGGTGGCGAACTCCGAACGGGGGATGCCCATCATGTCGCAGATGATCAACAGGGGGAACGGCTGCGACAGCACTTCGACGAGGTCGGCTTCGCCCTTCTCGCAGAACCCGTCGATCACCTCGGAGCAGATGCGCTCGACCGAATCGAGGACGCCTTGGAGCTGGCGGGGGGTGAACGACCGGGAGACGATGGCCCGTTGACGGGCGTGACGCGGGTCGTCCATGACGATGAACGAGCCGAAGAACTCCATGGCCTCGGTAGGTATGTCCGTGATCGCCGTCGAGCCCCGGCCCGAGCAGAAGTCGAGTGGGCGCCGGCTGATCTCGGTGACCTCGGCATACCGAGTGACGGCGTAGAACGAGATGTCCTCGTTGGTCAGGGGATCGAACGTCTCGATCGGCACGAACGGCGCCTGCTCCCTGATGTCGGCGAACTGCAGCATGCGGTCCGATAGAGGCTGGTGCCAGAACTCCGGTGTGGCGAGCACTTGCGGGTCCAGAGGCATGTCGTCGGGCTCCCCCCGTGGCAGACGATCGGCAGAACCTTGGTTCGATTCGGCCCAATCCTGGCAGACCGCGGGTAGAAAGTGCACGGTGCCGCCACGTGATCAGCCGTCCCGCCCACCGCTCGGGGATTACCGGTCGAAGCGCCACTTCGACCGCACCCCGGAGCCGACCGGTGCCGCCCCGGCCGGCGACCTCGACGATCAGCGTGACGGGGCGGCCGAGAGGATGTTCGTCGTCCAGCTCCACCGGGCGCGGAGGCGGCACTACGACTTCCGGCTCGAGGTGGACGGGGTCCTGGCCAGCTGGGCCATGCCGAAGGGCCCCACCCTCGATCCCGGCGTCCGGGCGCTGGCCGTCCACGTAGAGGATCACCCCCTCGAGTACCGGGAGTTCGAAGGCGTCATACCGGCCGGCGAGTACGGCGGCGGCGACGTGATCGTGTGGGACCGGGGGACCTGGGTCCCGGCCCGGACCGAGGACCCGGCCGCAGCCGTCGCCTCGGGCGAGCTCCACTTCGATCTCACGGGCGAGAAGCTGAGGGGCCGGTTCGTCCTGGTCCGTACCCGGGCCGAGCGGGGCAAGGAGCAATGGTTGATGCTCCACAAGCACGACGAGTGGGCCGTGCCCGGCTGGAGCCCCGACGACCATCCCGCGTCGGTCAAGTCGGGGCGCACCAACGATGAGGTCAGGGCGGAGCCGGCCGCCGTCTGGCACAGCGATCGCCCCGTCGCCGAAGCGGAAGAGACCCTCGGGGCGGCCGCGGCGTACGACGCCCCGACCGAGGACGAGCTGGAAGCCTTGGACCGCCTCGGGCCTGAAGGCCGGTGGGTGCTGCAGGGCCGGGAGCTCAAGCTGACCAACCTGGACAAGATCCTGTTCCCGGGGCGCCCGGGTGAGGACCCGGTCACCAAGCGGGACCTCGTCCGCTACAACGCCGTGACGGCGCCGCTGATGCTGCCCTACCTGGCTGGTCGCCCGGTCAACCTGCACCGCTACCCGAACGGTTCCGACCGTCCGGGGTTCTGGCACAAGCAGGTCCCGGACTTCGCTCCGGACTGGCTGTCGACGTGGGATTACCCCGACGCCGGCCCGGGCGACAGTGAGCGCTACTTCGTCCTGGACAGCGTTCCGGCTCTGGCCTGGATGGCCAACTACGGCGCCCTCGAGCTCCACCCCTGGACGTCGAAGGTTCCCGACGTCCGCCAACCGACCTGGGCTCTCATCGACATCGACCCGGGCGCCAACACCACTCCCGACGAGGTGCTCGTGCTGGCCCGACTCTTCCAGGCCGGGCTCGAGCATCTCCGCGTCCAAGCCGTGGCCAAGGTGACGGGTCAGAGAGGGGTGCACATCTGGATCCCTGTCGTCGCCGGCTACACCTTCCACGACACGAGCGACTGGGTGGAGAAACTCTCGAAGGCGGTGGGCGCGACCGTGCCCGACCTGGTCAGCTGGACCTGGCAGAAGAGCGCCCGCCAGGGTCGGGCTCGCCTCGACTACACGCAGAACGCCATCAACAAGACGCTCGTGGCGCCCTACAGCACCCGCCCCGCGGCGGGCGCTCCCGTGTCGGCGCCCATCTCCTGGGAGGATCTCTCCGATCCTGGCCTGCGCAGCGACACCTGGACGATCCGCTCGTTGCCCGCCCGCGTGGCCGAAGTCGGGGACCTGTGGGCCGGCATCCAGGCGAAGGCCCAGAAGCTTCCTGCCCTGTGATGCTGATGGCGCGCCCTGTCCGCCGACGGCGGCCGCCTGGCGGTCAATCGGCCGAGATGGCGTCGAGGCAACGCCGGCAGCGCAGCCCCGTGGTGATGGCCGCCCATTGCATGCTGCGGAAGGGGATGAGGTGCCCCATCGGTTCCCCGCACATCGCCATCCCGGTCTCCGGATCGACGGCGTGCAGGCGACCGGCCGGCGTGACCATGCCGGCCGCCCCTCCGATGCCACCTCCGGGCACGCGCTGCTTGCCTTCCGATGCGACCCAGTGGACAGCCTGCATGACAACATCGTCGCGCCCCCGCACCGTCAGGGGGCCGATTCCCACCGCAGCGGTGGTTGGTTGCCGGTTCTTCCGGGTAAATGGAGGATGGCTGGAAAGTGAACACAGAGTGAACTAGGCTTGTCCTCCCGGTAAGCGGAGGCGCTCCAGCCGTGGGAGGTCACCAAATGGCGCTGCTCGACGAGCCCTCCCACGAGGTGGGCGAGATCGATTGGGATCTGATGATGATGGCCGACCACGGGGTACCCGCCCCTGCCCGGTCCGGCCGCCTCGAATGCCGCTGGGTCCGCGACGCCGAAGGCCACATGATCAGCGTCTGGCAGGTGCCGCCCGCCGGCCCAGGCGGGTAACGTCCCCCGGCCGGGGCCCGTCCCGGCCCGGGACGAGGAGGCGAAGTGGCCGACGGCCCTCTGGACACGAGGCTCCAGGGCCGCGTGGCGGTGGTCACCGGGGGCGGCGGGGGGATAGGGGAGGCCATCGCCCGGCGGTTCGCGGCCAGCGGGGCCCTGGTGGTCGCCAACGACATCGACGCGGATCGCCTGAGCACTGTCGTCGAGGCCTGCCGGTCAGGCGGCGGCGAGGTATGGGGGGTGCCCGGCGACATCCGCCACCGGACCACCGTCCAGGAGGTATCCGCGGCCGCCGAGCAGTTGGCCGACGGGCGCATCGATGTCCTCGTCAACAACGTCGGCGACTTCCGGCCCAATGCCCGCTTCCTCGAGTCCACCGAGGAGCAGTGGCAGGAGATGGCCGCCATCAACCTCGATCACGTGCTGCGCTGCACCCATCGCATCGCTCCCGGCATGGTCGCCCGCGGTTCCGGGAGCATCGTCAACCTGACCACGGTCGAGGTGCACCGCGGCATCCCGGGCCACACGGTGTACTCGGCCTACAAGGCCGCCGTGCTGGGCTTCACCCGCAGCCTGGCGGTGGAGCTGGGCAACTACGGGGTGCGGGTCAACGCGGTGGCGCCGGACATGGCGGCCACCCTGCAAACCCCGGCCGAGATGATGCTGCGGGG
>DATGAX010000533.1:0-10851 GCA_035312965.1 Acidimicrobiales bacterium | reverse complement strand
ATCAGGTTGAGCGGCCGGTTGGCCGGCGTGGGGCGCAACTTCGCCGTCGTGCAACGACCCGGCGGCCATCCGGTCCTGTTCCGGGCCGGGGCCGTGGAGGGGCTGGTCCCGGCCGGCGCGCCGGCTTCGGCGGCCGCGGGGGGCCGGCGCGCCCCGGCGCTGGATTTGTCCCTGGCCGACGCCTTGGACGCCATGGCGGCAGAGCGCCTACCGGTGAGCGTGCGAACGGCGGCGGAAACATGGTCCGGCACCGTCGTGGCCCACGGCGAGGACTACCTGACCCTGCGCTCCGAGGGCGCCGACCGGCGGGTGATCCATGTGGCCGACGCCGCCGTGGTGGCGGTGGAGCTGCGCTAGCTGTCGGCGGAAGCGGTCTCCGCCCCGTCCTCGGCGAAGGGCCGCCCGCCCCGCGGCTTGGGCTCCGGATAGAGATGCTCGAGGGTGCCGGGCTCGATGCGCATCCGGGTGATGAAGTCGTCCACATCGGACGATTGCACCCGGATCACCCGCCCCATCTTGTACGCCGGCAGCTGCCCCTCGTCGATGAACCGGTAGAGGGTGCGCAGCGTCACCCCCAGACGCTCGCAAGCCTCGCGCGTGCCCATCCACTGGATCGGTTCGCTCATGAGGGACATGATAACGGCCCGATAGACAAGCCGGTAGGATCTCGTTAGATTTCATGTGTGTGGCTTGGGGTCGGGCTGGGGAGCCGGGAGCAAGGCCGGTGATCGACCGTCCGGGCCGCCCGGTGCAACTCCGCCGAGCCGCCTCCGGTCCCTCCGGGGGGACCGAGCGAGCCAGCGCCGGAGCGATCATAGGCCGCCGAACGCTGCGCTCGGGACAGAGGGCCCTCATCGGCGGGCTGCTCATCGCCGCCGCGGCCGTCGTCGTCTTCGCCGCCGCCCTCTCGACGGCCGGCACGGGCGCCACCCGCTACGTCGTGGCGGCCCGGGCCCTGCCCGCCGGCTCCGTGATCCAGCCCGGTGACACGACCACCGCCCGCCTCGGTCTGTCGGGCGCGACCCGTGACTCCGCCTTCCGCCAGGCCGACGCCGTGGTCGGCCGGGTGGTGGCCGTCGCGGTGCCGGCCGGGCAGCTGATCGAGGCGTCGATGCTGTCCACCGCCTCCCGACCCGACCTGCGGCCGGTGAGCATCCCGGTCGACTCCACCTCGCTGGCGTCCCTGTCGGTGGGCCAGGGTGTGGACGTGCTGGCCGCGCCCGGGGCCCCGACGGCCTCCTCCTCCTCCTCCGGACCCGCCTCGCCCGTGGTGACGGTGGTCGTCCGGGGGGCCACTCTCCTGGCGGTCGGGCGGGCCGATTCGGGCCTGCTTTCGGGCGCCGCGTCGGCCACCGAGGTGGTCACCCTGGGGGTGGCCGACCTGGCCGAGGTGGAGCAGCTGGTGCAGGCGGCCCACGCCGGCACCGTGGTGCTCGTGGCGGCCGAGCCGTCGGACGGCACCGGCCCCGGACCGGGCGCGCCCTAGTTGGCCGCCGAGCGCTTCGTCCTGCTCGGCTTGGCGCCGGCCCGGGCGGCGTGGTTCGAGGCGGTCGCCCAGTGGGCCACGTCGGCGTCCATCGCGGCCGAGTTCGTCAAGTGCGTCTCGGCCGAGGAGGTGCGGGCCCGGTTGGCTTCGGGGCGGCGCCACTCCGCCCTCGTCGTCGACGCCGCCACCCCGTCCTTCGACCGGGATCTGATCGACGCCTGCCAGGCCTGCTCTACCCCGGTCATCGTCGTCCGCGACCCCCGCCACGCCTCGGTGCACCCGCTGGACATCGGCGCCGCGGCCGAGCTGGTGCCCGGCTTCGGTCCCGACGAATTGCTCGACGCCCTGTCCGTGCACAGCCGGCCGGTCGGCGACGGGACGTGGCTGCCGCCCGCCATCGAAGACGGGGAGGGAGGCGGGTTCTGGCAGGCGCCCCTGTTCACCGTGTGCGGCCCGGGAGGCACGGGCGCCTCGACCGTGGCCATGGCACTGGCCACGGGCCTCGGCCGCGACGCCCGCTACGCCCGGCGGGTCCTGCTCGCCGACCTGGCCCGGCGGGCCGATCAGGCCATGCTGCACGACAGCCCCGAGCTGGGACCGGGCCTGCAGGAGCTGGTGGACGCCCACCGGCTGGCCCGGCCCGATCCCGGCGAGGTGCGGCGCATGACCTTCGAGGTGCCGCGGCGCGGCTACCACCTCCTGCTCGGGCTGCGCCAGCCCCAGGCGTGGTCGGCCCTGCGGCCCCGGGCCGTCGACGCCGCGCTGTCCGGTGTCCGCCGCGCCTTCCAAGTGGTGGTGGCAGACGTGACCGGCGACTTCGAAGGCGAGGCGGACGGCGGGTCGATCGACGTGGAGGAACGCAACCACCTGGCCCGCACGGCGGCCCGCCAGGCCACGGTGACCCTGGCCGTCGGCGCTCCGGGGCTCAAAGGGATCCACTCGCTGGCCGGGCTCGTCCGCGACGCGGTGCGGGCCGGCGTGGCGCCGGGGCGGATCGTGGCCGTGCTCAACCGCTCTCCGCGCCACCCCAGAGCCCGGGCCGAGTCGGCCCGGGCCCTGGCCTCCCTCCTGGCCGCGGACGGCATCCAGCTGGCCCTGGCCGGTCCCGTCCACGTGCCCGAGCGCAAGCTGGACGAAGCGCTGCGCGACGGCAGCCCCCTCCCCGGCGCGCTCGTGGAGACGGTCACCAGAGCGGTCCGGGCCGTAGCCGACCGCCTGGCCGACGCCGCCCCGCCCGATCCCGGACCGACCCGCATCGTGCCCGGGTCGCTCGGCTCGTGGGCCGAGGATCCCGAGGTCGAGGCGTGACCACGCCGGCGCCCGGAAGAGGGTCCGGAAGAGGGTCCCGAAGAGGGTTCAGAACAACGTGAGGCGGCCGGGGGCGGCCCCGCGCAGGGCGTCGTAGTCGACCTCCACGCAGTCGATGCCCCTCGACGCGGCCAGGACCTGGGCCTGGGGCTTGATCTGCTGGGCCACGAACACCCCCCGCACCGGCCGCAACCGCCCGTCCAGGTCCAGCCTCTGCAGGTAACGGGTCAGCTGCTCCACGCCGTCGATCTCGCCCCGCCGCTTGATCTCTATGGCCACGGCGCCCCCGTCGGCGTCGCGGCACAGCAGGTCGACCGGGCCGATGTCGGTGGGGTACTCCCGGCGCACCAGCCTCAACCCGGCGGCGATGGCCTCGGGCCGGGCCGCCAGCAGCTCCTGCAAATGCGCCTCCACCCCATCCTTCTGCAGGCCCGGTTCCTCGCCCATCTCGTACTCGATGTCGAGGTGCACGGCCGCGATGGCGATCGTGAGCGTCTCGCCTTTGGGGTTGCTGACCACCCACTCCTCGGGTGTGGCGCGCAGCTCGCACGGCCCGGTCATCCAGTTGAGCGGCTTGTAGGCCTTGCCGTCGCTGTGCACGGACACCGAGCCGTCGGCCTTGACCATCAGCAGGCGGGTGGCGAGCGGCAGGTGGGCCGACAGCCGCCCGGCATAGTCGACCGTGCAGGTGGCGATGACGAGACGCATGACCGGGTCATTCTGGCCCAGCGGCCTAGCGTGGAGCCGGTGGGAACGCGGGGCGCGGCCGGCCGCGCCGTAGGTGCCGTACCGACGGGCCCCTGGGGGCGTCCCGTCGGCCCCGCCGCCGGTGCACCCATCGACGTGCGCCCGGCCCAGCCTCACCCGGGCGATCCCGACGGCGCCGGCCCCTGGTTCGACCCGACTCCCCCGCCGCCGGCCCCACCGGCTCCGCCGGCCCCCCTGACCCCGCCGGCCCCGCTGGTCCCGGGACGGCCCGAGGGGGGTGGTTCGCACCGCCGGGGTCCGGTCCGCCGCGGGGGCGCCATTTCTGTGAAGGAAAAAGTGGGAAATGCCCTACTTTCCCTTCACAGAACCACTAATCCTTCACAGAAGCGGGGCCGCCGGTGGCCCGAAGCGGCGGTGGCGGTGGCCGTGCTGGGCGGCTTCTTGTTGTTGGCCCGGCCCGCCGCGCCGGCCCCGTTGCCGGCCGCCGCGGCGTGGTCGGCGAGGGCGTCGGGGCCGTTGACCGCGCTGGCCGGTGACGTGGCCGATGCCCTGCAGTCCCCGCCGGCGGCACCCCTGGATGGTGCGTCGGCCCACCGCCTGGCCGGCGACCTGGCCCGATTCGAGCGGGCCGGTCCCCCGCCGGACCGCGCTGCGGCCTCCATCTGGTCGGCCGCCACACGCCAGCTCGCGGCCGCCGTCGCCACCGCTTCTCGGGACCCGGCGGCGGCCCGCCACGAGCTGCAGCTGGCGTCGCTCGAGCTCGTCGGCCTGGTCAGCGGCAGCTGACTGCGATGGGCGGGCCGGTCGGCACCTGGGTGGATGGCGCCGAGACCCCGTCGCCCGCCAGGGACGCCTCGGCCGTGGCCTGCACGGTCCGGGTCCCGAAGCCGGGAACGGCCCGGCCGAATATGCCGTCCACCGACGCCCACCCGACCACCCGCAGCGTCGTGGCCGACCAGGCGATGCCGAGGCGTAGCCCGTGCAGCGACTGGGGGGCCTGCGCGGCAACCGATCGGCAGACGACGTCGGCCACCCGAGCCGGGTCCAGGGCCAGCGTCCCTCCAGCATAGAACGATCGCGGATTGAGACCGGCGGCGACGGCATCGTTGGCCGCCGCCGAGAGGGCGTCGTGCAGCTGGTTGCGGTCCTGGTAGGCGGCCGCGCTGTCGACGGCCAGCGCGCCGAGCAGGATCAGCACCAGGAAGCCGGCCGGGATCAGGGCCAGGACGCTGCCCCGCTCACCCCGGCCCCCCCGGCCCGCCAGGCTGCCCAGGCCCATCAGCACGACGCCGTCCCGGACAGGCCCGACCGGAACGGATCGACCAGCTCCGAGTGCTCGCTGCGGACATCCACCCCTTGCCCGAGCGCCCCGAAGAATGGCAGCTCCACCAGCGGCGCCGGGTAGGTGACCGCAATCGTGACTCGCCCGCAGCGGGCAAACCGGCCGGACACCAGAGCCATCCGGGCCCGGTCCGGGTCGCGCCCGTACCCGGCGAGTGCGGCGCGGGCCGCCTGCGCCGCTCCGAGGGCGGCGGCCGGCCCGTCGGGTGCCTCGACGTACGTGCGGGCCGCCTGGCGGGCCGCCTCTCCGGTGGCCGTCTTGGTGTCGACCACGCCCCACGCGAAGGCGATCAACAAGGTGCCGATGACGAACAGCAGCAGTCCGAAGAGCAGGCCCTCGAACCCCCCGGCGAACCCGTCGTCGCCCCGGTCCGCCGGCCGGCGCGTCACCTGAAGCGCTCCGTCCGCACCGTCACGGTGCGGTCGATACGGCTCCAGCCGGGCAGGCCGGGCAGGAACTCCGGGCTGCGGCTGCGCACCTCGAGGACCACCTGCTCGGCGTCGACCTCCTTCCAATCGAAGGTGGTGTCGGCCGCCCCGAACGAGCCCAGCTCGGCTCGAGCCCGCGCCTCCGCGGTCGCCACGTCGCCGGCCGGGACCGGGGCCGACGCCACCGCTTCGGCTGCCCGGGTGGCGGCCGAGGTGAGGGCCGAGGTGGCGTAAAGCCGCACCGCGACCTGGGCGGCGAGCAGCAGGAGGACGAGAAAGATGGCGAAGCCGACCAGCGTTCCCACCAGGGCGGTGCCGGCCTCGACGGGCCACCCCTCCCGGCGCACGGCGGCGATCAGCAGTTGGGGGCGGACTGGCCGATGCAGTTGACCTGGTGGTTGACGTGGGTGGCGGCGTGCTGGAACGTGGCGTTGAACGCCACCCACATGCCGACCCCCAGGAAGGCCATCACCAGCACCGCGATGGCGGCCGAGATCACGCCCTCGCCCCGCTCGTCCCAGCGCCCGTTCGTTCCGTCCATGGCCTTCCTCCTGTCGATAGCAGTGGTTACATCACAACACATGAAACATCACTAAACTGGCGGCGTCGGGGTCGGGGCCCTTTGTCCAAACCTCAGGCATTCGAGAACGCGTGCAACGCGGCGAGGAAGGGGACGGCCAGCAGGATGGCGCCCGGCACCAACGTGGCCACCGTGACCGGGACCCACACCTGCTGGGCCCGCCGCTCGATCTGCTCCACCGTGCGCCGCTGCAGGTCCCGCCGGGCGGCGCGGGCTTCGGCCGACACCAGCCGGCCCAGGTCAGCCGCCTCGGCGTGCAGGGTGAGTACAGATACGAGCCTCCGGACGCCCTCCACCCCCACCGCATCGGCCCATTCCCGCAAGGCCGCCGGTTCACTCAGACCTTGCTGGATGCGGTTGGTCACGATCTCCAGGTCCCGCGCCACGCATCCCTGGCCCCGGCGCGCCATGCGCTGCAGCGCGGCGCCGACCGAGTACCCGGCGCTCAGCAGCATGGCCAATTGCTCGGCCACCACCGGCAGCTCCTGGGCGGTGGCCCGCTGCCAGTCGTCGGACCGCCGGGCCAGGCGCTGCTCGATGGAGAGGAACACCAGGGCCGGCGACCCGGCGACCAGCAGGACGGCCAGCGGAACCGGGGCCCTCGCCACCGCGGACACGAGCGCGCCGATCGAGGCGACCGCCACGGCCGCCCCCAGTTGTCGAGCGCGGAAGGCACCGGCCGAGGTCGTGGCATGGATCCGCCGCAGCCGCTTCTCGGCTCCTTCCGAGACGCCGAAGGCGGCGGCCAGGCGGTCCCCGGCGGCGCGCACCAGCGGAGCCATCAGATCGCCGACAGATCCGCCCGAGCCCCGGCTGGCCGGACCCGATCCGGGGCGCCCGCCCGGGTGGAAGGGGCGCAGGCGCTCGGCCAGGGTGGGCCGGGTCAGCCTGGAGCGGGACAGGAGCAGCGTGGCCCCGACCCACACGAGGAGGCCGGCGGCGACGGCGACGCGGTTCACAGGAACACCCGCGGCTCGCCCGGCATCCGCATGAGACGGCCCGACCACCACCAGCACACCGCCACCGACAGCAGCCCGGCCACCACGGCCACCTGCCCTCCCGCGGTGGCGTAGGCGTGACGGCCTGAACCGATGGTCAGACCAGCGACCGCCATGCCCAGTGGCACCAGCAGGACGAAGCGGCGGGCGAAGCGCACCCCAGCCAGGCGGCTGGCCGCGTCGCGACGGTTCTGCACGTCCTGGGTGCGGTCCTCGATCAGCTCGGCCAGGCGGCCGTCGAGGTCGGAGCCGCCGATCTCATGGGCGAGGAGCAGCGTTTCGCAGACCGCGTCGGCGGTAGGGTCGGCCAGGCCGGACTTCAGCAGGCCCACCGTGCGCTGGAAGTCCACGGTGAGCAGCCACTCCCGTTCGGCGGCATCGAACGCCGCCCGCCACTCCTCGGGCGCGTGGCGCGCCGACTCGAACAGGGCCTGAGGCACCGATCGGCCGAGCGACCCGGCGCGCAGCCGGATTTCCTCCAGCAGGCGGGGCCAAGACTCGGCGGCCCGCTCGATGCGGTCCTGGCCGCGCCGGCGGTACCCGGCGAAGGGCAGGCCGGCGCTGAGGATTCCGGCCAGAGCAGCAGGGGCGAGGGCGTCGAACAGGAGGTAACCGACGGCGGCGCCCGCCACCGCGGCGGCGGTGAGGGCCGTCGCCAACTCGGCGGCGGGGACGAGGGGGAGTACGGCCCGGCGGTCGAGAGCCTGGCGCGACAGGCGGGACGGGCGGGACGGGCCGTCGAGGCCAGTGCGGGACGGCCGGCGGGCGAGGGATCGCCGGGCCACGACGGGTGCGGCCCGGCCCGTGGCGGAGTAGATCAGCCCGGCCCCGGTGGCGGCCGACGCCGACGCCGCGACCGCTGCGCTCAGCGTGACCAGCGACCCCACCGCGTCCTCCGGCCCCGCGTCAACGCCCGCCCACCAGGGCGCGCAGATCGAAGTCGTGCAGCTCCAGCGCCCGGGCGGCCCGGACCGGCAGGTGGCCGGACCACCGGAGCGCATCGCCGAACCGCGGCCGGGCGAACACGGTCGTCGTGGTGAACGCCACCGTCCCCGCCGCCACCTGCAGGTCCTCGACCGCCAGAACCTCCGTCACCCGGACCGCCCCGTCCCGGCGGGCGCAGTGGACGACCACATCGACCGCCTCGCTGACCAGCGCGGACAGGGCGGCCACCGTCAGCTCGGAGCCGGCCTCGGCCAGCTGGCAGATGAACCTCAGGCGGGACAGCGCCTGGCGGGCGGAGCCGGCGTGGATGGTCGTGAAGCCCTGCACTCCCGACGAGAGCGTCAGGAGCAACGGCAGCGCCTCCCGGTCCCGGACCTCCCCGACGATGGCAACGTCAGGGGCCATGCGCAGGAACCCGGCCACCAGGCGGCGCAGATCCACTTCCTTGCGGTCGACCCGGGCCGGGCGGGTCTGCATGTGAGCGACGTTCGGGAGCGGAACATCCGTCTCAAAAACTTCCTCCGCCACGACCACTCGGAGGGCGGGGTCCAGCTCGGCGGCCAGGCAGGCCAGCATGGTGGTCTTGCCCGACCCGGGAGCGCCGGCGACCAGCACCGAGAGCCCGCTGCGCACGCAGGCGGTCAGGAAGCGGGCGGTGGCCGCATCGAGCATGTCCCGCCCCATGAGTTCCTGCAGCGAACGATGGGCCACGCCGGAGAACTTGCGGATGTTGACCAGCAGGTGGCCGTCGCGCCCGACGTCGGAATGGACGATATGGATGCGGGCGCCGTTGTCGAGCTGGGCGTCCTGCAGTCCTTCCGCCGGATCCAGCTTGCGGTGCGATCGGCTGGCGTCGTCGAGGATCTTGGTCAGGACGCGGGTGACATGGTCGTCGTCGTGGAAGACCTCGTGGTGGTAGCCACCGGCACCGGAGTGCCGCTTGCAGAAGATGGACGCCGGACCGTTGACCATGATCTCCCACACGTCCGGATCTTCGAGGAGGGGCTCGAGGGGCCCGTACCCGGCCAGGTTCCGCAGCGCCCGCTCCACTGCGGCGTCGGGATCGGCCAGATCCTGGAGCCGTTGACCACGCCGGAACTGGGCCCGCCACTCGATCGCCTCTTCCACGAGGAGGGCGCGTAGGCGGTCGATGGCGTCCGGTGACGACATGTCGATGTCGGCCGCCTTGGCCCGCTCGAGTGCGGCCCGCTCGATCTCGCGGAGCGGCGACTCCCATTGGGTCTCCATCCCGTTGACCAGAGCACCGGCCATGGGGGCGGAATGTACTCAAACTACATTTACGTCTGAAAGGGGTTATTCGGGAAATTTCCGCTGAGGTCAGGTCGTGACGGGAACGGCGGCGTCGTGTTGGGCGAAGAGCAGCTCGGCCGTCACCGGGCGGACCAGATCCGACAGGTCGGCGGCCATGTGCACGAGCAGGTCGTCCACGGTGACCATGCCGACGAGCCGACCGGCGCTGGTGACGGGCAGGCGCCTGATCGGATGGCGGCGGAGCACGGCGAACACGTCGTGGGCGTCGTCGGCCGCGTCGACCGTGATCAGCGGAGCCGACATCACACCGTCCACTCTGGCGTCGGGAGGCAGGGCCCGGGCCAGCGCCCGGCGCATCAGGTCACGGTCGGTGACGATGCCAACGGGCCGATCGCCTTCGACCACGACCAGGGCTCCGACGCCGGCGCGGTCCATGATCGAAGCCGCGTCGACGACGGTCTGCTCGGCGCGGACAGCGACGGCGGAACGACGAATGAGATCCGAGACTCGCATTTGGTGCGCCTCCTTCAAACGGTCAATCGACCTGGTGCTCGAAGTGCTGGATGTGGGCGTCGGGACCCGGATAGAAGAGGGCCTCGTGCCCCGAGTCGCCCCAACGCACGACGTAGGGCGGCTCTCCGCCGGGCCCGCGCACCTCGAGGATCTCGCAGTCGCGGAATGCCTCCCCGACGTGGTGTCCCTCGATGACGATCCGATCACCAACGGTTGCTCGCATGGGTTCCTCCTTCTGGTCAGATCGCGCTGAGGTCGGCGGCTACGTAGGCGCCCAGGAGGTCCCGGACGGACACGATGCCGACCAGCCGCCCGTCCTCCTCCACGAGGACGTGGCGCACGTAGTTCTCCATCATCTCGGCCGCCACCTCGGTCACAGTTGCACCGGCATCGCACCACGCCAGCTCGAGGTGGGCGATCTCCCGTGCGGTGGTGACATCCGGGTCGCGTCCCTCGGCCAGCGCCCGCACCAGATCGCGCTCCGACACGACGGCTTCAGCCGGTTCACCATCCGAGCCCAGCACCAGCAATCCGATGTCCGCCTCGTTCATGGCGACGGCAACCTCGCTGAGTGACGCCTCCGAGCGGATCCGGATGGCCCGGTCGGATACGAGGGTCGATATGGGCATGGCACCCGCAGTCACAGTGGTCATCGGTTCCAGGGTGGTGCCGCCACACCCCGGCGGTAAGAGCCGAACGTCATCTTCGCCCTCCGGTGCGCGGGGCGGGAGGATTGAGCCGTTCGGCCCTGCCGACAGGGCCGCACGGAGGCGGAGAATTCACTGTGGACAAGGAGGTCTCCGATGACCCAGTGCCACGACGAGTACCTGCCGGATAGCGCCCACCGGGCGAGCGACCGCCGGGCCTTCGGCCACATTCCCACCAGGGCCCGCGATCTGATGACCCCGGATCCCGTCACCGTCGAACCGTCGGCGACCGTCCGCGACATCGCCGGGCTGCTGCTCGACTACGACGTCCGGTGCGTACCGGTGGTGGACATCGGCGATCAGCTGGTCGGAGTGGTGAGCGAAGCCGATCTGGTATGCCGCGAAGGGTCCTCCTCCCGGCATCACCATCTCTCGACGTTCGTGGACGAGATCGTGGCCGAGCACCGGCACCACTGGGCCGACCGGTCCGAAGGCCTCACGGCCGGCGAGATCATGACGAAGGATGTGATCACGTGCGACCCGGAGGAGCCGGTGGCCGCGGTGGCCCGCCGGATGCTCCTGCACGACACCCGCACCATCCCGGTCGTCGACGGTTCCAAGCTG
>DATGAX010000532.1:0-5425 GCA_035312965.1 Acidimicrobiales bacterium | reverse complement strand
GTTCCTCATGCAGCAGGGGCTGTTGATGCGGACGCCCCGCGGCCGGGTGGCCACCCCGAGGGCGTGGCAGCACCTGGGGCTGGTCCCCCCGCCGGTGGGCGGGCGGGACGACCCCGGCCTGTTCTAGACCGGCGCCCGATCGGCTAGACCCTTGCGGGCTGTGGAGGTACCCGACTACGTGCTGCCCGAGCAGGCGGTGGCCCAGGCCCCGGCGGAGCGACGCGACGCGGCCCGCCTGCTCGACGCCCTCGAGCCGGAACGGCCGCCGGTCGACCGCACGGTTGCCGACCTGGCCGACCTGCTCGGCCCGGGCGACGTGGTGGTCGTCAACGACTCCCGGGTGATCCCGGCCCGCCTCAGGCTGCGCAAGGCCACCGGCGGGGCGGCCGAGGTCCTCCTCCTCGAACCGGACGGGCCGGACCCCGCGGGGCGGGTCTGGAAGGGCCTGGTCCGGCCGGGCCGCCGCCTGCCGCCCGGAACGCCGCTGTACGGGGCGGCGGGGGCGGGTCCGCCGGTCGCCGAGGTCGGGGACCGCCTCGGCCCCGACGGCCAGAGACGGGTCCTGCTGCTCGACGACCCGGCCAAGGTGATGGAAGGCTGCGGCGAGCTGGCCCTGCCGCCCTACATCCACCGCCCGCTCGGGGACCCGGGCCGCTACCAGACCGTCTACGCCGCCCGCCCCGGCTCGGTCGCCGCCCCCACCGCCGGACTGCACCTGACGCCGGACCTCCTCGACCGCATCGGCGCCCGCGGCGCCACGGTGACGCGGGTCGACCTGCAGGTGGGACTGGCCACCTTCCAACCGGTGGCGTCGGACCGGGCCGAGGACCACGTGATCCACCGGGAGCGCTATGCCGTCCCGCCGGAGACCTGGGACGCCTGCCGGCAGGCGCGACGGGTCGTGGCCATCGGTACCACGACCGTCCGCGCCCTGGAGTCGGCGGCAGCCACAGGGGACCTGGCCGGCTCGAGCGACCTGTACATCCGGCCCGGGTTCCCTTTTTCCGTGGTCGACGTGCTCCTCACCAACTTCCACATGCCCCGCTCCACGCTGCTACTGCTCCTGGAGGCCTTCTGCGGGCCGCGCTGGCGGGACCTGTACGCCGCCGCCCTCCAGCGGGGCTACCGCTTCCTCTCCTTCGGCGACGCCATGATCGTGGGCCGGCGATGAGGCCGGCCCGTTTCGTCCCCCACGCCTACGACGGCCACGCCCGCACCGGGACCGTCCACACCGCCCGCGGCTCCTTCTCCACCCCCTGCTTCATGCCGGTCGGGACCCGGGGGGCGGTCAAGCTGCTCGACGCCGCCGATCTGGACCGGCTCGCTCCCGAGGTCGTGCTGGCCAATACCTACCACCTCATGATGCGGCCCGGCGCGGCCGTGGTCGAAGCCCTCGGCGGCCTCCGCCGGTTCCTCGGCTGGTCGGGCCTGATGCTCACCGACTCCGGCGGCTTCCAGGTCTTCTCCCTCCGGCCCGCGGTCGACGACGACGGCGTCACCTTCCGCTCCACCTACGACGGCTCCCGCCACCGCTTCACCCCCGAGACGGCCGTCGCCGTCCAGGAACAGCTCGGCGCCGACATCCAGATGGTCCTCGACGTCTGCCTCGGCCTGCCCGCCCCCGCCGAGGACGTCCGGCGGGCCGCGGAACGGACCCTCTCCTGGGCCGCTCGGGCCCGGGCCGCCCACCGGAGGGAGGACCAGAGCCTGTTCGGCATCGTTCAGGGCGGCACGTCACCCGCCCTGCGGGCCGAGAGCGCGGCCCGGTTGGTGGAGATGGGCTTCGACGGTTACGCCATCGGCGGCCTCTCGGTCGGCGAGCCGCTCGAGGAGGCGCTGCCCGCCATGGAGGCGGCCCTGGTCGGGCTGCCGCCGGACCGGCCCCGCTACCTGATGGGGGTGGGCGATCCCGTCTCCATGGTCGAGGCGGTGGCGCGCGGCGTGGACATGTTCGACTGCGTGCTGCCCACCCGCCTGGCCCGTCACGGCACCGCCCTGACCTCCGCCGGCCGGGTGCAGCTCAAGGCCAACCGGTACGCCCGCCAGGACGGGCCGCTGGACCCCGCCTGCCCGTGCCCGGTCTGCGCCCGCTACAGCGCCGGGTACCTGCGCCACCTCCTCACCGTCGGGGAGCTCACCGGCGGGCGCCTGGTCACCATCCACAACCTGGCCTGGACGCTGGCCCTGGTGGACCGGATGCGGGAGGCGGTGGCGGCGGGCACGTTGTCCCTTCTGCGCAAGGAGGTCGGCGAAGCCTGGTCCGGGCGGCCCCCGCGCTAATGTCCTCCGGTCCTCCACACGGACCGTTTCCCACCTCATGCACGCTCTCCTCACCCTCCTCGCCCAGAGCACGACCCCGACCACGGCGGCCAAGTCCACCAGGAGCTCGGGTTCCTACGTGCCCCTGCTCATCATCATCGGGGTGTTCGCGGTCGTGTACTTCGGCTTCCTGCGGCCCCGCCAGCAGCGTCTGCGCCAGCAGCAGACGGCCGCCCGCGAGCTCGGCATCGGCGACGAGGTCGTCTCGGCGGGCGGGATCTACGGGCGGGTGGTCGCCCTCGACGCCAATGAGGTCGAGGTCGAGGTGGCCCCCGGTGTCGTGCTGACGTTCCTGCGCCGGGCCATCAGCCCCCGGACCCAGGGCGGCCCCGCGGGCGGGGCCGGCCGCGGTTTCGGCGGGGCTCCGACCCGGGGCAGCCAGCCGGTGGACGAGCCCGGAGCGGTGGTCGACGGGGTCAGCCGCGGGGAGGTGGTCGACGAGGTCGACGGCCGCGTGGTCGTCGTGGTCCTGGCTGGGGGCGCGTATGCGGGGATTTGGCAGTACACGGGCCGGAAGAACAGCTGGGCCGTCGTCTCCAGCTCGGCCAGCGCGGCCTGGGCGTTCTTGGCCCCTGGGACGTTGATCACCACGGTGTGGCCCTGGACGGTGACCTGGGAGTTGCTGTAGCCGGCGCCGTTGACCCGGCGCTCGATGATGGTGACGGCCTCGTTGAGCTGCGCCTTGTCCGCCGTGCCCTGCGGCTGCAGGACGACCGAGAAGCCCCCCTTGAGGTCGAGACCCAGGAGGGGGCTGTGCCCGAGGCCGATGGTGGCGCCCAGGGCGCCGACGGCCACGACGGCGCCCTCGACCACCGTCCCGTCGTCGACCACGACCACCGCGCCGTCCACGACGGGCGTGACGCAGAGCATCTGCGGCCGCTCGGACGCGGCGCAGATCCCCACCACGCCGATCGCCCAGGACCTCAGGACCAACGCCGTCATCCTGCCCGTGGACGCCAAGGCGTTCGGCAACTCCACCGTCCGCTACGTCCTCGGCCCGGCCGACATGACCGGGTCGGCCGTGCACGACGCCTCGGCCCAGATCGACACCCAGACGGGCCAGTACTCCGTCGCCCTCACGCTCACGTCCAAGGGAGCGGCCGAGTTCGACGGCATCGCCACCTCCCGCTACGCCTGCAACAAGCAGAGCCCCAACAACCCGCCGTACTGCAGCCTCGAGGCCTTCGAACTGGACGGCCTGGTGGAGTCGGCGCCCACCTTCACCAGCGCCAGCTTCAACGGCAACGTCCAGATCACCGGCAGCTTCAGCAGCGGGCAGGCCTCGGCGCTGGCCAACCAGCTCAAGTACGGATCGCTGCCGGTCCGCTTCGTGCCGCAGTCCGTGCAGACCATCTCGGCGTCCATCGGCAAGGACTCGCTGCGGGCCGGGCTGCTGGCCGGCATCGGCGGCCTGCTGGTCGTGATGATCTACATGATCCTGTACTACAGGGCCCTCGGCCTGGTCGTGCTGGTCGGGCTGGGGGTGGGCGGTGCGATCCTCTACTCGATCCTCACCGCGCTGGGGCAGAGCACCCACCCGTACACGCTGACCCTCGCCGGCGTCACCGGGGTGATCGTGTCCATCGGCATCACGGTCGACTCCTACGTCGTGTACTTCGAGCGGCTCAAGGACGAGGTCCGGGCCGGCCGGTCGGTCCGCCAGTCGACCGAGCGCAGCTTCGCCCGCGCCTTCCGCACCGTGCTCACCGCCGACCTGGTGTCGTTCATGGCGGCGCTGATCCTCTACCTGCTGACGATCGGTGACGTCCGGGGCTTCGCCTTCACCCTCGGGTTGTCCACCCTCCTCGACGTGGCCACCGCCTACCTCTTCATCCGCCCGGCGGTGATCTTCGTCGGGCGGCGGCGGACCTTCACCGAGAACCGCTACCTCGGCATATCCCGGGGCCTGGGCGCCCGGACCACCCCGAGGGAGGCCTGAGTGGGCAATCTCACCAACGCCTTCCGGCGCCTGTTCCGGGGCGAGACCTCCTTCGACTTCGCCGGCCGGTGGCGGCGCTGGTTCGCCATCTCGGGGATCATCATCCTGGCCGGGGTCATCTCCCTCGGCGTGCGGGGGCTCAACTTCTCCATCGACTTCAAGGGCGGCACCGTCTGGCAGGTGCAGACGGAGAAGTCGGTGGCCGACGCCCGGGCCGCCATCGGCGCCGTCGGACCCACGATGGCCCAGTCGGTGGTCCAGGATCTGACCAACACGCTGACGGGCAAGCGCACCATCAAGGTGGAGGCGGCGGCCAAGCTCACAGGCGACGTGGCCACGGTCAACAAGGTGACCACCGCACTGGCCCAGATGGCCGGGGTGTCCGTCAACGACGTGCAGCTGGACCAGATCGGCCCGTCCTGGGGCGCCGACATCACCAACAAGGCCATCGAGGCGGTGATCATCTTCCTCGTCCTGGTGACGTTGTACATCTGGCTGCGCTTCGAGGGGAAGATGGCGATCGCCGCGCTCGCCGCGCTGGTCCACGACATCCTCGTGACGGCCGGGATCTACTCGCTCTCGGGCTTCGTCGTCAGCCCCGACACGGTGATCGCCTTCCTGACCATCCTCGGGTACTCGTTGTACGACACCATCGTCGTGTTCGACCGGGTGCAGGAGAACACGCGCGGCCTGGCGTCGACCAACCGCATGACCTACAGCGACACGGTCAACCTGTCCATGAACCAGGTCCTGGCCCGCTCCCTCAACACGTCCCTCGTCGCCATCCTCCCCATCCTGTCCATCCTCGTCATCGGCGCGTGGATCCTCGGTGCCACCTCGCTGGAGGACTTCGGTCTGGCGCTGTTCGTCGGTCTCACCACCGGCGCCTACTCGTCCATCTTCATCGCCTCCCCGCTGCTGTCCCTGATGAAGGAGCGCGAGCCCCGCTATTCCGAGATCCGCCGCCGCCTGGCCCAGACGCGCCCCCGCAAGCTGACCCCGGCGGCGGTGGCCGGGGGGGACCTCTCCGACGAAGCGCTGGCGGCGTGGGATCCGGCCCCCGCGGTGGCTCCGGCCGGCGCCGAGCGGCGGGGCGACGGCGGGCGGGCGACCGCCCTGCCCGACGAGGTCGAGTACGGCGGGGCGGGGGACCGGCCGGCGGGCGGC
>DATGAX010000531.1:0-2226 GCA_035312965.1 Acidimicrobiales bacterium | reverse complement strand
CCGTACAGGGGCGTGCTGGCCGTCGAGGTGAGCAGGTACGCGGTGACCACCCAGCTGTAGAGGTCGACCCGATTGAAGTCCTCGCTGATGCGGGTCAGGGCGGTCGAGACGATGGTCTGGTCGAGCGACGCCAGGAACAGCCCGACGCCCAACCCCGACATGATGAGGAGGATCTGGCGGTGGGTATAGGCCGGGACGGCCACGTCGGTCGGGCCCCCGGCGGGGACGGGTGCGACGGCTTCCTCGGTGGTCGTCACCGGCCCGCTCTCTTCCGCAGCATCGGAGCCAGCCCGGCGGCGAGGGCGGCGAACGCCTCTTCCATCAGGGCCGGGAAAGGCTGACGGCCCTTGTGGTCGGCCCACTTCTGCTGCGCCACCCGGGACGCCCCCGAGGCCGCCGCCACCAGCACCCCCGGCCGCATGTCGGTGGCGGGATCGGTGCCCAGGCGCTGGGCCACGCCGGCGACCAGGGTCCGCTCGTAGTCATCGAACGAGGCGGCGACGGCCGCCATCAGCTGTGGCTCCCGCCGGATCAGCTGCTGGCGGCGCACGGCCCGCTTGGAGTCGACCAGCCGGGCGTCGATGTGCTCCTCGAGCGTGCAGCGCAGGGCGGTCATGGCGTCCTCTTCGGCGGGCCGGGCCATCAGCGCGACGGCCAGGTGGGCCGGGGCCTCCGGGTCGCGGTCGATGACGGCGTCCTCCTTGGAGGCGTAGTACGACCAGAACGTACGGGGCGCCACGCCGGCCCGGTCGCTGATGGCCTCGATGGTGGTGCCGGACAGCCCGAACCGGTCGACCAGCTCGAACGCGGCGTCATGGATGGCCTGCCGGGTGGCCAGCTTCTTCCTCTCGCGGTGCGACTGGACAGGGGCGGTGACACTCACGGCGTACACCTTACCCAGAAATCTGCACTCTGTGCAAAAAATCACTCCGGGCATTTCTGCATTCTCCGCAGATGTTCTGGACAAAGTGACGGCCTGCGACGCGGTCCCGCCTCTCAGTATCCTCGGGCCCTTCATCCAGTGGGAGGGTCCGATGGCAGCCGATCAGCAGTGTGACGTCCTCGTGGTGGGCTCGGGGGCGGGGGCCCTGGCCGGGGCCCTGCTGGCCGCCACCGCCGGGCTGCGGACCGTCGTCATCGAGAAGAGCGACCAGTTCGGCGGAACGACGGCGTACTCCGGCGGCGGCCTGTGGATGCCCCTGTCCGGGCCCAGCGAGCGGGCCGGGGTGGCCGACTCCCGGGAAGACGTCGACCGCTACCTCGACGCCACCGTCGGGCCGGAGCACCGTGAGCTGCGGGACGCCTACCTCGACGCCCTGCCCGGTGTCATCGAGGAGCTCGAGCGCAATCAGTGGATCGAGTTCGAGTGGCGGCCGTTCCCCGACTACTACTGCGAAGCGCCCGGGGCCCAGCCCGACGGCCGCTCCATCTACGCCCTCAACTTCGACGCCACCGGCCACGAGGACGTCGTGGCCGACCTGCGCCAACCGCTGCCGGCCGAGAAGGGGGGCTGGAAGGAGCCCTTCCCTCTGATGATCGGCGGCCGGGCCTTCCTCGCCCGCCTGCTGGTGGCCCTGCGGGCCACGGACGCCGTGCTCATCAAGTCGACGGAGCTGCAGTCCCTGATCGTGTCCGACGACGGCCGGGTGACCGGGGCGCGGGCCAGCGGCCCCGAGGGGGAGGTCGTCTTCGCCGTCGACCGGGGGGTGCTGCTCGCGGCCGGCGGCTTCGAGCGCAACGACGCGCTGCGCCACCGGTACCAGGACCCCCTCGGGAGCGACTGGACCTTCGGGGCGCCGGGCAACACCGGCCGCGCCCTGGCCGCGGCCGAGGCGGCGGGCGCCGACACCCGGATGCTGGACGAGTGCTGGTGGGCGCCCGGCCTGATGCTGCCGGACGGGACCCCCGCCTTCCGGCTGTTCGAGCGGGGCAAGCCGGGGTCGATCATGGTCAACGGGGCCGGCGTGCGGTTCGCCGACGAGACCTGGCCGTACGACCGGCTGGGTCGGGCCATGGTCGAAGGCCACGCCGGCGGGGTGTCACACATCCCGTGCTGGTTCGTCGCCGACCAGGAGCACGTGGACCGTTACGGCTTCGCCGCCACCCGACCCGGGAAGGAGGTTGGGGCCGAGTGGTTCGACAACGGCGCGGTGGTCAAAGCGGACACACTGCGCGATCTGGCGCAACGGATAGGGGTGCCGGCCGCCGCCCTGGAGGCCACGGTCG
>DATGAX010000530.1:0-3626 GCA_035312965.1 Acidimicrobiales bacterium | reverse complement strand
TCGAAGGGCGCCATCGCCACCTCCTCGTACTTGGTCGCCTCCGTCCGGGCCCGGCGCAGCCGGTCCATGGCCCGGTTACGGGCGACCGTGGTCAGCCACGCTCCCTGGTTGTCGGGGATGCCGTCGACCGGCCAGCGCTGGACGGCCCGTTCGAAGGCGTCCTGGGTGCACTCCTCGGCCAGGTTCCAGTCCCCGGTCACCCGGATGAGCGTGGCGACCACTCGGCCCCACTCGCGGTGGAAGGCGCCGGCGACGGCACCCTCCACGGAGCGGTCTACGTCTCCCAGATGGGCCTCACTTCGATCGTCCCGTGCTTCGCGCCGGGCAGCCGGGAGGCGACTTCGAGGGCCTCGTCCAGGTCCTTGCAGTCGACGACGAAGTATCCGCCGATCTGCTCCTTGGTCTCGGCGAAGGGTCCGTCGGCGGTCAGCACCTTGCCCTCACGCACCTGAACGGTGGTGGCGTCCGTCGTGGGCCGCAGCCGCTCGCCGCCCTGTAGCACGCCGCGCCGGCCCATCTCCTCGCCGAAGGCGCCGTACTCGGCGAGCATGGCCGCGTCCTCCTCGGGGCTGAGAGCTCCGATCGCCTGCTCGTCGGCACAGATCAACAGCACGTATCGCATCCGGTCACGTCCTTTCTATCGGGTGGCTCCTGCCACTGCCTCTACGACGAACGGGCGTCGACCGGATGGACAATCCTGGACGGATTTTCTCCGTCCCCTAGGATTTCCCCTGCCGCTGAGGGAAAGGACCGCCCGGGTGCAGGAGGATCGCCGCCGGCGCGCGCTCGCGGCAGTGATGGTGGGGGCAACCGCGGAGCTGGCTGCTGCCGCGGTCTTCTTCGGGGTCCGGTCCCACCCGGCGCCCCGTTCCCCGCGCCCTCCGTCCGCCGCCGGCGGATCCGTACCGCCCACCGCGACCCCCTTCCCCGAGGTGCCGCCCGGCCGGGTCGGGACCGGGACGTTCAGCCGGCGCCACGCGCACCAGCTCGGCCCCGTTGCAGCCACCGGCGCTCCCATCCGGTTCTCCGCCCCGGCCGCGCCCTCCGTACCGCCCGCCCCGGCCTCCCCCTCGACCCCAGGGGGGTCGGGCACCGCCTCGGCCCCCGTCGCCACGCCGTCGGCGGCGGTGCCGGCGGCTCCCTCCACCACGGCCGCCCCGCTTCCCGTCGTGTGCCAGACCGACCTGGCCCTCTCCCGGTCACCTGACGCCGGGTACAACTTCCTTTGCCGCCAGGGGAGCCGGCCCCTCACATGGGCCACGGGCACTCTCACCATCTACGAGTCCGGCCTGAGCTCGATCCAGGCGCTTGCCCTGTCGGCGGCGTTGCCCGAATGGGAGGCGGTGGGGCGTTTCCAGGTGACCCGGGTCAACGACCGGCGGCAGGCCGACGTCGTCATCACGACGGCGCCTCTCGCCGTGGGCCAGCCCGGCTACACCGAGGACGGGTACACGACCGTCTCCTACCTGTGTGCACCGCGCTGCGCCTACTACCACGCCAACATGGTCCTGTCGTCCACGACGGCTCTGACGCAGACGGACTGGCAGGCGACCGCGCTCCACGAGTTGGGGCACGCGGCCGGGCTCAACCACGTGGCCCGGACGGCCGAGGTGATGTATCCCTACTTGGCGATCGGATCGCCCGCCGCCTACGCCGCCGGGGACCGCCAGGGTCTGGCCGTCCTGGCTGCTACTCGATGACCTCGCTGGTCTGCAGCACCGGGGCGATGTTGGTGTAATTGGCCACGTCGGCCATGACGTCGGCCGTGCCGGGCGCGGCCAGCGCGGCGCTGAGGGCGTCAGGGGAGTCGAACCGGAAATGCACGGCCGCCACGTAGGGCCCGTCGACGCCCTTGTCGATCTCGGCGCCCGACAGGCCCCAGGCCTTGCAGGCCAGCGGGACGTGCTGGTCCCGGTAGTAGTCGTGGTCGAAGGTCGACCCCTCGCCGCTCGGGTAGAACACGCTCAACCTGATCATGGCGCCAGTCTGGCAGACCCCGACGCGGTACGAATTGTCCATGCCCCCGGCCAGCCCGCACCCCGGTCACCGGCAGGCTTGGGTGGACCACGCCATCTGGTGGCACGTCTACCCGCTCGGCTTCGCCGGCGCCGACGTCACCGGAGCCGACCGGGCGCCCACCGAGCCGGACTTCTTCGACCGGCTGGTGCGGTGGCTCGACTACGCCGTCCGGCTGGGTGTCTCGGGTATCGCCCTCGGTCCCATCTTCGAGTCGTCCAGCCACGGATACGACACCGTTGACCACTTCCGGATCGACACCCGCCTGGGCTCCATTGACGGCTTCGACCGCTTGGTGGCCGAAGCCAAGCGGCGCGGGCTGCGACTGCTCCTGGACGGTGTGTTCAACCATGTGGCGCCCACTTTTTCCCTGGGATCCCCGGAATGGCAGACGGGTGAGGTGTTCGAGGGCCACGTCGGGCTGCGCCAGCTGGACCACTCCCATCCGGACGTGGCCCGCCATGTCGCCGACGTGATGGGCCACTGGCTGGAGCGGGGCGCCGACGGATGGCGCCTGGATGCGGCCTACGCCATCCCGCCGCAGTTCTGGTCGCGGTTGCTTCCGGAGCTGCGCGGTCGGTTCCCGGAGGCCTGGTTCGTCGGCGAGATGATCCACGGCGACTACGCCGCCTATGTGACCCGCAGCGGGCTCGACGCGGTTACCCAGTACGAGCTCTGGAAGGCCGTCTGGAGCTCGATCGGCGATGCCAACTTCTTCGAGCTGGCGTGGGCCCTGGACCGGCACAACCGGTGGCTCGACACGTTCGTGCCCATGACGTTCGTCGGCAACCACGACGTGACCCGGCTGGCCACCCGCCTGGGCCGGCGAAGGGAGGTGAGCGTGGCGCTGGCCGCGCTGCTCACGGTGGGAGGGACGCCGTCGGTCTACTACGGCGACGAGCAGGGTTTCGAAGGGGTCAAAGAGGACCGCGTCGGCGGTGATGACGCGGTGCGGCCCGCTTTTCCTCTCGACGAGAGCGGGCTGGACCCGTGCGGCTGGGATCTGTACCGCACCCACCAGGACCTGATCGGTCTGCGCCGGCGCCACCCCTGGCTGCACCGGGCCCGCACCCGGGTCGTCGATCTGGCCAACCGGCGGTTTACGTACGAGTGCGTCGACCCCGCCGGTGGGTCGTCGCTCATGGTGAGCCTCGACCTCGACTCCGATCCGGGCTGGAGCGCGACCGGCGCTTAAGGTTCTGGCATGGGAGCCCTGGACGGTGTGAAGGTGGTTGAAGCGGGTCTGCTGGTTCAGGGCCCGCAGGCGTCGGCTCTGCTGCGTGACTGGGGGGCCGAGGTGATCAAGGTCGAGCTACCCGGCTTCGGCGACCAGGCGCGGTGGGTCGTCACGCCGGGCGGCGACGGGCGGGCGCCCTATTTCATCGGTTGCAACCGGGGCAAGCGCAGCGTGACGGTTGACCTGCGGGTGGACGCGGGGCGCGAGGTGTTCCTGCGGCTGGCGGCGTGGGCGGACGTGGTCATCACCAACTTCAAGCCCGGCACCATGGAGTCGTGGGGTCTCGGCTACGCCGAGTTGGCGGCCCGCAACCCCGGCGTGATCTGCGCCTCGGGCTCGACCTTCGGCCCCATCGGACCCGACGCCGCTCGCG
>DATGAX010000529.1:0-2377 GCA_035312965.1 Acidimicrobiales bacterium | reverse complement strand
CAGGGAGTTGGGGGCGGTGCACAGCCCGTGGACGGCGACCCCACCGGGCGCGATGGTGCAGCCGGCACCGCCGCCGGCCGTCTGGGAGGCGAAGGCTTCGATCATCCGGACCCTCCGTTGGCGCCGGTCGTGGTCGGGGGTGTGGCCGATCCGGCTGGGGCGCCGGTGCCGGCACCGGGCATGGCGTTCTGGTCGGCCGGGATGGTGTAGGTGACCTTGTTGGTCGTGGGCTTGGGCACGTCGGCGTTGGGGGCGGCCGCCTCGACCCGGTCCAGGAGGTAGTTGACCGAGGGCGTCACCCGGTCGAGGAACGGTCTGGGGTACACACCGAGGAAGACGATGCCGGCCAGGAGGGGGGCCACGGCACCGATCTCCCGCCAGCTGATGTCCCGGACGCCCTCGTTGGCCGGGTTGGTGACCGGTCCGTGGAACACCCGCTGGTAGGCCCAGAGGAGGTAGATGGCCGCCGTGATCACGGCCACCGTGCCGACCACGGCCCACCAGCGATGGGTGACGAAGGTGCCGACCAGGACCAGGAACTCCCCGACGAAGCCGTTGAGGCCGGGCAGGCCCACCGCGCTCATGATGACGACGAGGAACACCGCCGCCATCACCGGCATCGACTTCTGCAGACCGCCCAGCTCGCTGAACTTGAGGGTGCCGCGCCGCTCCCAGATGGCCCCGACGAGGAAGAAGATGGCCCCTGTGGTCAGGCCGTGGTTGACCATCTCCAGCACGCCGCCGGTGACGCCCTGGGAGCTGAAGGCGAAGAACCCGAGGACGATGAAGGCCACGTCGACGATCGATGCGTAGGCCACCAGCCGCTTGAGATCGCGCTGCATGATCGTCACCAGCGACCCGTAGACGATGCCGACCGCGGCGAGGGTCAGCAGCACGGGGCCCATGTCGGCCGCGCCCCGGGGGACGAGGTAGATGCCGAGGCGCAGGAGCCCGTAGGCGCCCAGCTTGAAGAGGATGCCGGCCAGGATCATGGAGCCGGCGGTGGGCGCCTCGGTGTAGGTGTCGGGCAGCCAGCTGTGGAACGGGACGAGCGGGATCTTGACCGCGAAGGCCACCGCGAAGCCGCAGAAGATCAGCACCTGGTCGGCGTGCGGCAGGGCCGTGGCCAGGCGGGCCAGGGTGATCAGGCTGAAGGTCTGGTGCCCGCCGTTGTGCGGGGCGGCCAGCAGGACCAGGGCGATGATGGCGACGAAGAGGAACGCCGACCCGGCGAAGGTGTAGATGAAGAACTTCATCGCCGCGTAGCTCCGCCGGGGGCCGCCCCAGCCGGCCACGATGAAATAGCCCGGTACGAGCGTGATCTCGAACATCACGAAGAAGACGAACAGGTCGAGCGACAGGAACGTCCCCATGCACGCCGCTTCGAGCAGCAGCATCCAACCCATGAACGAGCGGCTGCTGCCCCGCAGGGTCGGGCCGAACATGGCCACCGGGAACAGCACCGCCGTCATGGCGACGAGGAACAGCGAGATGCCGTCCACTCCGAGGCTCCACTGGATGCCGAAGGCGCCGATCCAGGAGTGGGAGCTCACGAACTGGAAGCCGGCGGCGTGCCCCGACGTCGGGTAGTCGATCACCATGTAGACGACGAAGGCGAGCTCGACGACGGCGGTGGCCAGCCCGACCAGGCCGGCCGGTCCGAGGCGCGACGACCCCGACCCGGCGTCGTCCCGCGACCAGGAGCCGGCCGGGAGCAGCATGGCCAGGATGGCCCCGCCGAGGGGCAGGAACACGATGATGTTGAGCAGCGGTATGCCGGTGGTCTTCAAGGGTCAGCTCCCGGCCCGCAGGGACACGTAGAAGAGGAGGGCGGCCGCTCCCACCCCGATGCCGAGGGCGTAGTTGCGCACGTATCCGGTCTGCAGGCGGCGCAGGTGCCGGCCCGAGGCGGAGACGGCCCCGGCGATGCTTCCCCCCAGTCCGTCCACCCAACGGGCGTCGACGACGAAGCTGAAGGCGCGGGCCATGCCCGCGAGCGGTCCGGATACGGCCGCCGATACGCCCTCGTCGATGTACCAGCCGTGGGCGAGGAAGGCGGGCTCCAGGCGGGGCCGGTCGACGACCCGTCTCCATGCGCCCAGTCCGGAGGCCAGACCGAGGAGGGCGGCGCCCGTGGCGACCAGGCCGATCGCCCACTTGACGCCGGTGTGCACCGTGTAGGGCACGGCGATGGTGTGGGGGAACACGGGGGCCAGCCACTTGTCGATGTAGTCGAGGCCGCCGAAGGGGGCGTTGAGCAGCCAGCCGACCGTCGACGCGACGGCGAGGATCAGGAGCGGCACGAGCATCGTGGGGGGCGGGTCGTGCGGCTCCCCGACGGCGCCGTGCGCCGATGCGGCCGAGCTCCACCGGGCCT
>DATGAX010000528.1:0-6264 GCA_035312965.1 Acidimicrobiales bacterium | reverse complement strand
GTCCTCGCCGACGGGGACCTGGACCGAAC
This sequence comes from Acidimicrobiales bacterium, assembly GCA_035312965.1. Classification (GTDB taxonomy): domain Bacteria; phylum Actinomycetota; class Acidimicrobiia; order Acidimicrobiales; family Palsa-688; genus JAKCDU01. Next base: position 6,235 of record DATGAX010000528.1, on the reverse strand, counting down.
CGGCGCCCTTCGGCCCCCCGTCGTCCCAGCCGGCCCATGTGGCGGGCCGGTCGTCGGCCGTGGTCACGACCCAGCGCAGGTCGGGCAGGGCGGCCGCCGCCTCGGCCAGTTGGGCGGTCGTCGACCGCCCGGCGAAGGCGGCCACCACGCCGGCGTGGCCCAGGACGTACTCGAGCTCGCGGGGGGCCAGGCGCACGTTGGTGGGCACGGCGATGCCCCCCGCCTTGTGCACCGCGGCATAGGCGACGACCCACTCCAGCGGCTCGTCGGGCGGCAGGTACACGGCCACCCGGTCGCCTTGGACCACCCCGGCGTCGATGAGGCCGCGCGCCAGCCGGTCCGATTCCCGGTCCCACTCGGTGAAGGTGATGGACCGGTCGCCGGTCACGTCCACGTAGCCGGTCTCGGCCCCGAATTCGTCGGCCATCAGGCGGAGCTGGTCTGTGAGCAGGTGCGAGTCTGACGCCCGTGTCATATAAGCTCAAAGGGTATATGGGCGAGGTCCGACCCTTCTAGCCTGGCCGGATGACCGCCCCCTCCACCCCCGATCGTTCGTGGGCGCCGGCCACCTTCCCGGACTACGAACCGACGGTGCCCAACCTGCTGGCCGACGGGGTGGCCCGCTTCGGCGCCCGGGAGTGCGTGGTCACGCCGGAGGAACGGCTCACCTACCGGCAGCTGGACGAACGGTCCCGGCTCCTCGCCGCCCGGCTCGTGCGCTCAGGGGTGGGCAAGGCCTCGCGGGTCGGCGTCCTTTTTCCCAACTCGGCCGACTGGGTCATCGCCTGGGCCGCGGCGGCCCGCATCGGTGCCGTCACCATCCCGGTCAACACCTTCTACAAGCCGGCCGAGCTGCGCCCCTTCCTGCGCCACGCCGACGTGCAATGCCTCGTCGGCGTCGGCTCGTTCATCCAGCACGACTACCTCGAACGGCTCGAGACCATCGCCCCCGAGCTGGTGGGCGCGGCGCCCCCGCTGCTCCTGGCCTCCCTGCCGCAGCTGCGCCGCGTGCTGCTCTGGGGCGACAGCGACCGCAGCTGGGTCGAAGGCGGCGTCGGGCGCGACGGTGACGAGCCGGACCCCGAGCTCCTCGCGGTGGTCGCCGGCATGGAATCCGACGTGAGCCCCGGGGACGACCTGTTCGTGACCTACACCTCCGGATCGACCGGTGAGCCCAAGGGGGTCGTGCACAGCCACGGCGGCGTCATCCGCCACGCCCGTAACCTGGCCGCCCTCTCCGCCACCGACGAGACGTCGCGGCTGTGGACCCCGATGCCGCTGTGCTGGATCGGCGGGTTCGCCTTCACCCTGCTGCGCGGCCTCACCGTCGGGGCGTGCTTCCTCACCCAGGAGGTGTTCGAGCCGGCCGCCGCCCTGCGCATGATGGAGGACGAGCAGGTCACCAACGTCTCGGCCTGGCCCGGCATCGCCAAGACGCTCACAGAGCACCCGGACTTCGCCCGCACCGATCTGAGCGCGGTGCGAGCCGGATCGTTCTACGACGCCCTCCCCGCCGACCGGCGGCCGCCGGATCAGGGGCTCACGGTCACCTCCCTCGGCATGTCGGAGAGCTGCGGGCCCCACACCTTCTGGCTCCCGTCCGAGGAGGTGACCGGCTCGCCCGAGGAGTACCGGGGCAGCTTCGGCCACGAGGTCCCCGGCACGCAGCATCGCATCATCGACCCCGACACCGGCCTGGACCTCCCCGACGGCCAGGAGGGCGAGGTACTGGTCCGGGGCTACTCCCTCATGAAGGGCATGTACAAGCGGGAGCGGTCCGAGGTGTTCGACGCCGACGGCTGGTACCACACGGGCGACCGGGGCCTGTTCCGGGACGGGTGGTTCTTCTTCACCGGGCGCCAGAGCGACCTCATCAAGACGAGGGGCTCCAACGTGGCGCCGGCCGAGGTGGAGAAGGTCCTGTTGTCCCTGGAGGGGATCAAGCTGGCCTACGTGCTCGGGGTCCCCCATCCTGACGACGGCGAGCAGGTGGTGGCCATGGTGGTGCCCTGGGCCGACGCCCCGCCGGCGGTGCGGGACCCCGAGTGGGTGCGGGACCGCCTCCGCGAGGAGCTCTCGTCGTACAAGGTGCCCCGCCACGTGTTCCTCCTCGGCGACGCCGACGTGCCGTGGCTGGTGAGCCAGAAGGTGGACCGCCGGGCCCTGCTCGACACGGCCCAGAAGCTGGTGTCGGCCACATGAGGGCGCCGGCGGGCGAGGCGGGCGAGGCGGGTGACGGCCCGGTCGCGGCCCCGGGCCCGACGGGCGGGGCGCCGTCGCGCTCGAGGGAGCTGCGCAAGCAGGGGCGGGAGACCCTTCGCCGGCTGTGCGAGGCGGCCATCGTGGTGCTGGACGAGCGGGGCTACAACGCGGCCCGCGTCGACGACATCGTCCGCCAGGCCAAGACGTCGCACGGCACCTTCTACCTCTACTTCTCCAACAAGGAGGACCTGTTCCAGACGCTGGTGTCCGGTGTCACCGAGGACATGCGCGAGCTGGCCGACGACCTCCCCGCGGTGGGCCCCACCAAGGCCGGCTACGACGAGCTGCGGGTCTGGGTGGCCCGCTTCTACGACCTGTACTCGCACTACCACCCCGTCATCCGGGCCTGGACCGAGCTCAACGCGTCGAACACGGACATGGCGCGGAGGGGGGCGTTCGTGCTGCGCCGGTTCATCGACCAGCTGGTGCTGCGGGTGCGCGAGACCGATCCGCGGGCCAACCCCGAGACGGCGGCGCTGGCCATGGTGGCGATGGTGGAGCGGGCCACGTTCTACGCCATCGTGGGCCTGGTCCGGGTGGACCGCGACGAGCTGGTGGACAACCTCGCCTCCATCCTCCACGTCGGCCTGTTCGGCGGAGTGCGGCGCCGACGCTGAACCGGGAGTGGGGCTGACGCCGGCGTCAGGGATCTAGGATGCCGGCCATGTCGGGGGACCGGATCAGCGGCATCATCTCGGTGGACGACCATCTGATCGAGCCGCCCGACCTCTTCGAGGGCCGCATGCCGGCCCATCTGGTCGAGCGGGCTCCGAAGATCGTCGAGTTCGAGAACGGCCAGCAGGCCTGGGTGTACGAGGACCAGCTCTTCGCCAACGTCGGGCTGAACGCGGTGGCCGGCCGGCCCCGCGACGAATGGAGCATGGAGCCGGCCCGCTTCGACGAGATGCGGCCCGGCTGCTTCGACATCCACGAGCGGATCAAGGACATGGACGCCGGTGGGATCCTGGCGTCGGTGTGCTTCCCGTCGCTGATCGCCGGGTTCTGCGGGGCGGTGTTCTCCCGGAGCAAGGACCCCGAGCTGGGTCTGGCCTGCGTGCGGGCCTGGAACGACTGGCACCTCGACTACTGGGCCGGCACCTATCCCGGCCGCATGATCCCGCTGCAGATCCCCTGGCTCAAGGACGTCGAGGTGGCGGCCGAGGACGTGCGGCGGAACGCGGAACGGGGCTTCCAGGCGGTGTCGTTCGCCGAGCTGCCGGCCAAGCTGGATCTCCCGTCGCTGCACTCGCACTACTGGGATCCCTTCCTGGCCGCCTGCGAGGAGACCGGGACCGTCCTGTGCCTGCACACCGGGTCGTCGGGCTGGGCTCCGATCCCGTCGCCGGACCCGCCGTTCGAGCTGTTCCCCACCCTGTTCCCGGCCAGCAGCCTGGTGGCGGCGACCGACTGGCTGTGGTCGAGGGTGTGCCTGCGCTACCCGGGCCTGCGCATCGCCATGTCGGAGGGCGGCATCGGCTGGGTGGCCATGCTGGCCGACCGGGCCGACTACGTGCTCGACCACTCGGCGTCGGGAACGGAGTCGCGCAGCTGGCGGGGCGACCTCAAGCCGAGCGAGGTCCTGGCCCGCAACTTCTGGTTCTGCACCATCGACGACCCCAGCAGCGTCGATGCCGTCATCGACCGGATGGGGCCCGATCACATCATGGTGGAGAGCGACTACCCCCACGCCGATTCGACGTGGCCCAACACGGCCGACACGGTCGAGGCCAACTTCGGGCACCTGCCGGACGACATCGTGCGGAAGGTCACGGTGGAGAACGCGGCGGCGTTGTTCGGGGTGGAAGTGCCGGCTCTCTAGAGGAGCATCGACCGGTAGGCCATGCCGATCAGCTCGATGGGCTGGCCGTCGGGGTCCCGGATGAACACGGCGGCGCCCACGTCCGTGCCCTCGTCCACCGACCCGCCCAGCTCCACCGCCCGGGCGCAGGTGGCGGCGGGGTCGTCGACGCAGAACGAGAGGTGGGTAAGGCCGGGCTCGTTGAAAGGGCGGCGCCGGGCGGGCGGGTTGCCGGCCCGGTCGAAGCGCAACAGCTCGAGGGTGGTCCCGTCCTTGACGAGGTAGGCGGCGCTCAGCCCGACGGGCGGGTCGACCGACAGCAGCTTGGACGTCGGCTGGTCCGGCACGTCCATGCGCCGCTTCTCCACGAAGCCGAAGAGGCTGGTGTAGAAGGTGACGGACCGGTCGAGGTCGGTCACACAGTGGCCGAAGTGGTTGAACACGGCCGGCGTCTCGGTCACGGGGTGATCCTAAGGGCTGAGGGGTACCATCTCGCCGATGTCCGATACGAGCACCACGCCGGGTGCCGGGGCGGCCCCGGCCGTCACCTTCGGGACCGTCGACGTGGGCGACGAGGCCCCGGTCCTCACCCACACCCTCACCCGGGCCGACCTGGTGCAGTACGCCGGGGCGTCGGGCGACTTCAACCCGATGCACACCGACGAGCCGGCGGCCAAGGAGGCCGGCCTGGCCAGCGTGTTCGGGCACGGGATGTTCTCGGCCGGGCTCCTGGCCACGGCGCTGACCAACTGGGTGGGAGTGGGCAACCTGGTCCGCTACAACGTGCGTTTCGTCAAGCAGACCTGGCCGGGCGAGGAGTTCGCCACCCGGATCAAGGTGACGGCCAAGCGGGAGGACGGCGGCCGGCACCTGGTGGACCTCGAGTGCAGCCTCTCCAACCAGCACGGTGAGGTCAAGGTGGCGGGGGAGGCCACCGCCGCCCTGCCGGACTGAGCCGACCGGGCCGGACCGGGCCGGACTGAGCCGACCGGGCCGGACCGGGCCGGACTGGAGGTCTACACCGACGCCCGCTGGCGCCGGGCCCGGTGGATGAGGTTGAACCGGGTGGTGACGACCGGCTCCCCGGGCGCCCCGCTCGAGTAGTCGACCCAGTGGGTCGTCGTGACGACGAACGTCATCAGGTAGGCGTCGGTGTGCTTCTCGTACAGATCGGACAACACGTCCTCGCCGTACAGCACATCGCCGACCACCACCGGCCGGAGGTACTCGAACTCCTGCTCGCCGTGGAGGATCAGCCCGGCACCCAGCCGGCCCATGACCGTCCACATCGGGTTGGACGTGACCGGCTCCAGCCCCTCCTGCAGCTCGGCGTGGGTACCCCAGAAGCCCATGGCGAAGGGGAAGGTGGGCGGGGCGGGGACGTCGGGGAAGCCGGCGGCGACGGCGGCACGGCGGTCGCGGTACACCCGGTGGCCGTCCTTGACCGCCTGGGCGAAGACCGACACGGGGCCCCGCTCGACGACCACGACCTTCCGGCCGCTCACCTGGCCTATGAGACTGGTGTCCAACGCCATCGCGCTCCCTCACCTCCGGGCTCGACTGCGACCGCGCCGGGGCGGGCGAACCGCCCGAAACGGTACTGTGACGATGGTGTCATAGTTGAGTCCCACCGATGTCAGCACAGGGGGAGACCAGTGGCCGGTGAACAGATCCTCATCCGCGGCGGGACCGTCATCGACGGGTCGGGCCAGCCCGGCTATGCCGCCGACGTGGCGGTCGAAGACGACCGGATCGTGGCGGTCGGCGACGACGCCCGCCAGGCGGTGGGCGGTGCGGCGCGGGTGCTCGACGCGGCGGGGCAGGTCGTGACCCCCGGCTTCATCGACATCCACACCCATTACGACGCCCAGGTCTTCTGGGACCCGTGGCTGACCCCCTCCGCCTTCCACGGCGTGACCACGGTGGTGGCCGGCAACTGCGGGTTCTCCATCGCCCCCACCCGGGAGGACGGCGTGGCGCTGCTGGCCCGGACGCTCCAGCACGTCGAGGACATGAGCTTCGACACCCTGGCCGCCGGCGTGCCGTGGGGTGAGTTCGAGACGTTCCCGCAGTACCTCGACGCGGTCGAGGGACGGGGCGTGGCGCTCAACTACGGGTGCTACGTCGGCCACACCGCGGTGCGCCTGTACGTCATGGGCGACGACGCCTACGAGC
>DATGAX010000527.1:0-16140 GCA_035312965.1 Acidimicrobiales bacterium | reverse complement strand
TGCCGTTCAGGATCTGGGTCGTGAACCGGAACTCGTAGATGATGTCCGGGACGGCGTCGGCGTTGTTGTCGACCTTGAACTGGTACCGGACGTCCTGGCCGAACTTGTAGAAGTTCGGACCGCCGGCTGGCTCCTCGAGCGGGATCCAGTTGCCGATCAGGGTGACGGTGTCCGGCCGGTCGGGGCTGACGAAGGCGTAGACGTCGGTGCTGTCGGCGGCCGGGTCCTTCGAGATTCCGGGTGCTTCCCTGTGCGAGGACATGGTCAGCTCCTCGCCGCCCGCAGCAGCTGCTGGGCCAGCTCCCGGCTCTCGAACGGGATCGCCTGGTCCCCGACGAAGAGCGTCATCTGACCCGATCGGGCGTCGATCACATGGGCGAAGATGTCGGAGCCGTCCAGGGGGGGACCGCCCCGACCGGCGTCGAGGTGCAGCGGCGAGGCGGCCGCATCGGCCACGTGGAGCACGCCCGCCGCGCCCGAGGCGAGCACCCCGGTGGCGGCCGCGCCCAGGGATGCGGTGCGGAGGAATTGGCGTCGGCTGACGTCAGGCATGTCGGAACCTCGTTGGTGGTAGTGGATTGGAAGCTGCGGTCAGTGGAAGGCCAGCCCGACGACGGGCCGGGTCAGGTGGGCGGCGCCGGCCGAGCCGCCCGAACCCCCGATCACCCCCTGGCGCGTCACCACATCCCATTCGGCGCCGGGACGTCGTTTGGATGTGAATTCTTTTTCACGGCCGGCGCCGGCCGTGGGGCATTGGGCGACTTGGCCCGGTATCAGATGGTTCCCGACCGGCCGAAGGCCCCGCCGGCTTCCTCAGTCGGCCCGGCCGGCCGCCCTCGCTCTCAGGTCGCCCTTGGCCACCTTGCCCCCCGAGCTGCGCGGCAGAGGGCCCACACCGAGCAGGTGCTCGGGGAACCACTCCCGGCTCACCCCCCGCCCCTCGAGATGGACGGTTATGTCATCGAGACTGACAGTAGGGGCGCCCGGCTTCAGCTCGACGAAGACCCCGACCCGCTCGCCGAACACCGGGTCGGGGACGGCCACCACCGCCGCCACCGACACCGCCGGATGGGTGACGATCTCGGCCTCGACCGCCGGCGCGCTGATGTTCTTGCCGCCCCGGATGACGATGTCGCTGGTCCGGCCGACGACGGTGAGGTAGCCGTCGGCGTCGATCTCGACCAGGTCGCCCATCAGCATCCAGCCGTCCTCGGTGTACAGCTGGGCGTTGGCCCCCGGGTCGTCCCAGTAGCCCTCGCACGTGGCCGGTCCCTTGCAGCCCGGCTGGCCCCGCGCCGGCGCGTCGATCCGGGCGCCGCTGGCCGGATCGAACAGTCGCACGTGCATGCCGGGGATGACCCGCCCCGCGGTGGACAGCCGGTGGGGCCGGTCGTCCTCCAGGGTCGTGACGCTGGCCGCCCCCGTCTCGTTGCTGCCGTAGAACTGGAGCACCTTGGCGCCGGTCCGGTCCTCGAACTCGGCCGCCTTCTCGTAGGGGACCGCCTCCCCGCCTGTGAACACCACCCGCAGCGACGACAGATCGGTCGACGCGAAGGCCGGGTCGTCGAGCAGCAGGATCAGCTGCGTGGTGACCGCGGCCAGCACCGTCACGCCCTCCTCGTCGATCAGGCGCAGCACGTCGGCGGCCCGGAAGCGCCGGCGGGTGTGCACCGGCACGCCCAGGATGGCCGGCGTGAAGTGCTGGGTCCACAAGCCGAACCCGTAAGGGCCGGGCACGACGGAGCAGAAGATGTCGTCGCCGCCCATCCGTCCGGCGGCGACCGCCAGCTCGTGGAAGTAGAACCACCGCCGCTGCGTGTGCACCACCAGCTTCGGCAGTCCCGTCGTGCCCGAAGTGGAGTTGAGGATGAAAGCGTCCTCCGGGCCCAGGCGCCTCCCCCGCCCCGGCCCCGCCGCCGGCGGCAGATCGTCGAGCGCCAGCTCGAGGACCTTTGTCCGGGAAGGAACCTCGGTGCCGGGCGGGACGATGATGGCCGCCGCCCCGCTCTTGTCCAGGAGGTGCTCCACCTCCCGGGGGCCGGCCCGCCACCCGATGCCCACCGCGGTGAGTCCGGCCTTCTCCGTCGCCAGCCAGGCCACGTGCCCCTCCGGGCCGTCGGGCAGCCACGTGGCCACCCGGCCGGCGGCGGGCAGAAGGCCGGCCAGCGCGCTCGACAGCTCGTCGTACGCGGCCCACGTCAGGCGGCGGTCGTCGCCCGCCACCGCCACCCCATCCGGCTGCGACCGGGCCCACCCGGCCACCACGCCGGCGATGGTTACGCTGTGCGGACCTGACACGACAGGGGGGAATGTAGACGTGGATTGGCCATTGCGCTTCGGGATCTTCCTGGCCCCGTTCCATCCGGCCGGGCAGAACCCGACCCTCGCCCTCGAGCGCGACCTCGAGCTGATCGTCCGCCTCGACCAGCTGGGCTACCACGAGGCTTGGATCGGCGAGCACCACTCGGCCGGCTTCGAGATCATCGCCTCACCGGAGGTGTTCATCGCGGCGGCCGCCCAGCGCACCACCAACATCCGGCTGGGTACCGGGGTGAGCTCGCTGCCGTACCACCACCCGTTGATCCTGGCCGACCGGATGGTGCTCCTCGACCACCTCACCCGCGGCCGGGTGATGTTCGGGGTCGGGCCGGGCGCCCTGCCGTCCGACGCCTTCATGATGGGCATCGACCCCAACCGGCAGCGGGAGATGATGGAGGAGTCGCTCGAAGCCATCATCGCCCTGCTGACCAGCGACGAGCCGGTCAACATGACGACCGACTGGTTCGTCCTCCGCGACGCCCGCCTGCAGCTGCGGCCCTACACCCACCCCTGCTTCGAGATCGGCGTGGCCGCCCAGATCTCCCCCGCCGGGCCCCGCGCCGCCGGCCGCTTCGGCGCCGCCCTGCTGTCGCTGGGGGCCACCTCGGCGGGCGGCTTCGACGTCCTGGGGGCGCACTGGCAGACCTGCGAGGAGCGCGCCGCCCAGTTCGGCCAGGCGGTGGACCGGCGCCGGTGGCGCCTGGTCGGCCCGATGCACATCCGCGAGACCGAGGCCCAGGCCCGGGCCGACGTGGAGCACGGCCTGGCCGACTGGGTGCGCTACTTCCAGGAGGTGGCCGCCCTGCCCATCGCCCCGCAGACCGACGACCCCATGCAGCTGGTCGAGGCCATGAACGCGTCGGGCATCGCGGTGATCGGCACCCCCGAGATGGCGGTCGCCCAGATCGAGCGGCTGGTCGAGCAGAGCGGGGGGTTCGGCACCTACCTGTTCATGGCCCACGAATGGGCCGACCGGGCCGCCACGCTGGCGTCCTACGAGCTGTTCGCCCGGGAGGTCATGCCGGCCTTCACGTCGTCGGCGGCCCGGGCGGTGCGGTCCCGGGACTGGGCCGCCGAGCGGCGCCCCGAGTTCATCGGGGCGGCCATCAGCGCGGTGGGCAAGGCCATCACCGACCACGCGGCGGAGAAGGAAGCAGCCGTGTCCTGACTTCCGGGTCCGTCGAGTGACGGCAAGTTGCTGCTACAGGCGCAACTTTCCGGCACGCCGGGTCCCGGGCGGCGCCGGCCCGGCGCGCTACCAGCTGATCGAGGCCAGCCAGTCGAGCAGGAGCCGGTTGACGTCGTCGGCCCGCTCCTGCTGGACCCAGTGCCCGCACCCCGGGAGGATGTGGCTGCCCCGCAGGTCGGGCAGCGTCTGGGCGTGGCGCTCGATGGCGCGGGCCCCCCAGATGGTCGGGCCGTCCAGCTCGCCGCCGATGAACAGGGCGGGCACGGTGATGGGCCGGTTGCGCCACGGCTGCAGGTCCATCCAGTCGCGGTCCACGTTGCGGTACCGGTTGAGCGCGCCCCGGAAGCCGGTGTGCTCGAACAGCGCCACGTAGAACTCGAGGTCCTCCTCGCTCAGCCAGTCCGGCAGCTTCTCGGTGGCCGGGAACCTCGAGCGCAACAGGCCGCCGGGCGGGACGAAGGCGATGGTCTTGCCGTCCGGCCCGGGACCCCCCTCGCCCGACGCCGCCACGTAGAAGCCCCGCAGCCAGCTGCGCACGTCGAGCTCCGCTTCCCCCTCGGCCCGGCCCGGCTCCTGGAAGTAGGAGATGTAAAATTCCTCGCCGAACGCCGCCCCCATCTCGGCGAAGGCGTCCGTCGGGCGCCGGCCGCCGGGCGGGTTGTACGGAACGCTCAGAAGGGCCACTGCGCCGAACACGTCGGGGCGCAGCAGGGCGGAGTGGGCGGCGATGGGCGAGCCCCAGTCGTGGCCGATGACGGCGCACCGCTCCACGCCGAGCGCCTCGAGCACGCCGAGGTTGTCGCTGACGTGCTGGAGCATGGAGTAGGCCTCGACCTCCGGCGGGGCGGACGACCGGCCGTAGCCGCGCACGTGGATGGCCACGGCCCGGTAGCCGGCGGCGGCGAGGGCCGGGATCTGGTGGCGCCAGGAGTACCACGACTCGGGGAAGCCGTGGACGAGCAGGACGACCGGCCCTTCGCCCTCCTCGACCAGCTCGATACGGGCATGCCGGGCCTCGACGACACGGGAGATCATGCGCCGAACGTTACGCTCCCGGGCCGAAGGGGAAGACATCCCCGCCCGAGTCGACCAGGTAGTAGCCACGGTTGGACGGCACCGGGGCGAGGTCGACGATGGGCGTGGCAGGGGGGCTCGATCCGAGCGACCCGTAGAAGGGGGCGTCGCCGAAGGCGAACACGCCGCCGTCCGAGCCGACCAGCGTGTAACCCCGGCCGTCGGCCGACGACGCCATCCCCACGATCGGCCGGGCCAGGGCCACCCCGCCCAGCGAGCCGTAGAAGCCGCGGCCGACGAAGCTGAAGACTCCTCCGTCCGAGGCGACGAGCCAGTAGCCGACGCCCTGCGGGGCCACCGCCATTCCCACCACCGGGGCGGCCAACCGGATGCCGCCGGTGGAGCCGTGGAAGCCGGCGTCGCCGAAGGTGAAGATACCGCCGTCGCGGGCGACCAGCCAGTAGCCGCGGTTGTCCGGGGTGGCGGCCATGGCCACCACCGGGGCGGCCAGCCGGATGCCGCCGGTCGAGCCCCAGAACCGGGCGTCGCCATAGGCGAAGACGCCGCCGTCGGAGCCGAGCAGCCAGTAGCCGCCGCCGTCGGGGGTGGCGGTGATCCCGGTGATCGGGGCGGCCAGCGCCGCGGTCGACGGGTCGCCGTGCCAGCGGGCCGACCCGGAGGCGCACACATGGCCCGCCGCGTCGACGCGGAAGTAGCCGGGCGAGCCGCCGACGGCGGCCGGCGCGATGCCCACCGTCGGCGACGAGAAGCTGCAGTCGTCGGGCGCCGGGCTGTCGGGCAGCCCCCCGCCGCACCGGGACCGGTACCCGGCCGAGCCGGGCTGGTACGCCTGCAGCGAGTTCGGCGACACCTGCAGGCACGACGTGTCGACGGCCTGGAAGGCGGTCGCCGGTATCTGCTTCAGCTGGTCGACCTGGTCGTAGGTCCAACGGGGGTCGGCGACGCCCTGGAAGTACCAGTTGGAGCCGTTGTCGGCGACGATCAGGCCGTACGTCTTCATCGTGCGCAGGACGGCCTGGCAGAACGCCGCGCACTGCGACGCGGGCAGGCTGAACCCGGCCGACAGCCGGAAGCGGGCGCCCATCGGCGGGCAGTCCGGGTTGGAGTCGCCCGCCTGGTGACGGGCCGGCCACAGGTAGGACTGCGACGTGCAGGCGGCGGTGACCCGGATGGCGTGGTCCATGGCCCCCGACGCCACCTGGTCGTAGTTGACCAGCAGCGGGAGGATCGGCAGTCCGGCGGCGTCGGCCGACGTCCACCCGGACGGGCGTAGGGCGTCACTGCCGAGGGACCAGATGGCTCCGGAGCCGGCGGTCGACGCACCCGGGGCGTAGTGGGCGTCGTACAGCTCGTACAGCGTGCAGGTCGAGGAGTTGACCATGATGGCGTGGCGGTCGCCGGTCGACGACGGGCCGCCCTCGATGGGCGTGCGGGACGTGAACGGGTACGGCCCGGGGTCGCTCTCGTCGGCGTACTGGAACGCCACCGACGTCGTCGGGGTCGAGTTGTTGACGATGGTCCAGGGGATGCCGTAGGGGTTGCTGGGGTCGCCCGACGGCCCGTAGTCGGGGTGCAGGTTGGTGCCGGCCGAGCTCATGGCGGCCATCCACCGGGTGCTGTACGGGCTGACCGGCAGGCCCGTGATCGGGGTGTTCCATGCCGCGTCGGCCGGGAAGGACGGGCACGCCGTCCCGGGCACTACCGGACCGGACGCCGCCGCCGCCCGGGCGCTTCCGACCGGCGCCGCCACCGCGCCCACCACGGCTGCCGCCGTCACCAGGGCGGCGGCCACGACGGTGGCCACCCGGCGCGTCGTCACTCCCACCCGAACGTATACGGCCGGGCGCCGGCCGGCTTGAGCGGGCCGGCGGCAGTACCCGAATCCGGGTGGATCCGGCGAAAGCCCCAGTAGCGTGGGCCCATGGTCGGATCGCCCGTGGACCGACCGCTCACCCCCGCGGAGCGGCGCCGGGCCCGCCAGCTCGTCGTCACCCGGCGCCGGGCCACGGGGCTCCTCGTGGTGGTCGCCGTGGTGTTCGGCCTTTCCACCGCGTTCGTCCACCGGGCTTCGTGGTTGGGGTGGATCCAGGCCACCGCGGTCGCTTCGCTGGTGGGCGGCCTGGCCGACTGGTTCGCCGTGACCGCCCTCTTCCGCCGGCCGCTGGGCCTGCCCATCCCGCACACCGCCATTGTCGTCGAGCGCAAGGACCGCTTCGCCGAAACCTTGGGCAACTTCGTGCAGGAGAGCTTCCTCACCCCCGACGCCGTCACCGCCCGCCTGCGCTCGTCCCACGCCCTGCGCCGCGGCGCGGCTTGGCTGGCCGACGAGGACCACGCCCGCCAGCTGGCCGGCCGGGCCGCCGAGGCGCTGGTGGGAGCGGCCGACCTGCTGGCCGACAGCGACGTATATGACGTCCTCGACGGCCTGCTGCGCCAGCGCATCGACCGCATCGCCCTGGCCCCCGTGGCCGGCCGGGCCCTGGAGCAGGTCACCCGGGACGGCCGCCACGAGCCGCTCCTCGATGCCGCCCTGTCGGCCCTCAGCGAGTACGTCGCCGTCCACGGCGTGGACCTGCACCGCCGGCTGGGCGAGCAGTCCCCGTGGTGGTTGCCCGGCCCGGTCAGCAAGCGGATGGTCGCCCGGCTCCTTCTGCGCACCCAGAACGTCCTGGCCGACATGGCCGCCGACCGCCACCACCCGCTGCGCCGCCAGCTCGGTGACGCGCTGGCCGCTCTCGCCACCCGCCTCCAGACCGACCCCGAGATGCGCGACCGGGGGGAGGAGCTCAAGGCCGAGTTCCTCGCCCAGCCCACCGTCCGGGAGCTGGCCGCCGCGGTGTGGACGGACGTCAAGAAGGAGCTGCGGGCCCAGTCCGTCCGGCCCGACTCGGAGCTGCGGCGCAAGCTGGCCCAGGCCATCGCCAGCGGCGGACGCCGGCTGGGCACCGACGCCGAGCTGTTCGGGGCGGTGGAACGATCGGTCGACGCCGCAGTGAAGGTGGTCCTCTCCAGCTTCGAGGACGAGCTGGTGGCCCTGGTGTCGGGCACCATCGCCCGCTGGGACGCCACCGACACCTCGCGCCGGCTGGAGCTGCTCCTCGGGCCCGACCTGCAGTACATCCGCATCAACGGCACGGTCGTCGGCGCCCTCGCCGGGCTGGCCCTCCACGCGGTGTCCATGGCCTGAGCCCCGGACTGGCCTACCGTTGGCTCGTGGGGCGAAGGGAGTGGGATCTGGAGATCGGCGGCCTCACCGTGCGCGTCCGCGAATCCGGCCTGCCCGACGGGGTGCCGGTCATGCACTTCCACGGGACCCCCGGGTCCCGGCTGGAGCTGGCCTGGGCCGACGTGATCGTGGCCATGTCGGGGGTGCGGCTGGTCGCCTTCGACCGGCCCGGCTACGGCGGCTCCACCCCGGCCCCGTTCGGGCTGGAGGCGGTGGCCCGGATCGCCCTGCGCGTCGCCGACCAGCTGGGGCTGGGCGCCTTCCGCACCAGCGGGCTGTCCGGCGGTGGGCCGTTCGCGCTGGCCACCGCGGTGGTCGGCCGCGAGCGGGTGCTGGCGGTGGGCGTGTCCTCGGGCGCCGCGCCCTTCCAGCTCGTCCCCGAGCTGCTGGCCGGGCTGTCCCCCGACGACCGCCAGGCGCTGGCCCGGCTCCCCGACGATCCGGTCGGGGCGGCAGCCGGATTCGAGCGGGGCTTCGACCTGCGGGCCGCGCTGTGCGACCGCCAGGCCCTGGTGGAGGCGTTCGGACCCCTCCTCAGCCCCTCCGACCGGCGCATCTTCGAGGACCCCATGTTCGGGGAGGCCCTCCTCGACGATCTGCGGGAAGCGATGCGCCAGGGAGCCCGCGGCTGCGCCTGGGACAACGTGGCCTGGATCGGCCCCTGGGACGTCGACCCGACCGGCCTGGCCTGCCCGGTGCTGCTCTGGTACGGCGACGAGGACCGCATGGCCCCCCCGCCCCACGGCTACTGGCTGCGCGACCACATCCCCACCGCCCGCCTGACCATCCGGGGCGGCGAGGGCCATTTCGGGATCATGGCCCACCTGCGCCAGATGCTCGACGAGCTCATCCAGGCCTGACGAACACCTGCCTCATCTCCCCCAACCCCTGTATCCGGCTGACCAGCACGTCGCCCGGCTTGACGAACACCTGGGGGTCACGGCCCATCCCGACCCCCGGCGGGGTGCCGGTGAAGATCACGTCGCCGGGCAGCAGGGTCACCACCCGCGACAGGTACGAGACCAGGGCCGGCACCGGGAAGATCATGTCGGAGGTCCGGGCCGACTGCATCACCTCGCCGTTGAGCTCGCAGCCGATGGCCAGGTCGTCGGGCCGCTCGAGCTCGTCCGGGGTGACGAGGGCGGGGCCCTGCGGGGCGAAGCCGGGGTGCGACTTGGCCAGCGAGTACTGAGGCGCCGGGCCGCTCCTCTGCAACGCCCGCTCCGAGATGTCCTGGCCGATGGTCACCCCGGCCACGTACGACCAGGCGTCCGCCTCGGCCACCGTCCGGGCCCGCCGGCCCATGACCGCCACCAGCTCGGTCTCCCAGTCCACCTTGCCCTCCGGGAGGGCCACCTCCGTCTCGGGGCCGCTGAACGCGCTGACGAACTTGGTGAAGAACAGCGGGTCGTCGGGCGGCCGGAAGCCGGACTCGGCGGCGTGGTCCCGGTAATTGAGGGCCACCGCGAACACCTGGCGGGGGGCGGGGGACGGCGGCCCGGCCCTACCGGGGGCGAACGGCTCGGCCGCCGCGCCGGGCGGCACTTTGTCCGGGAACACCGCCCGGAACTCGTCCCAGCGCTCATAGAGATCGGCCAGCCCGGGACCGAATCGTCCCTGGCTGGCCGTCTCCACGTCCACTACCTCGCCGTCTGCGACGACGACCTTGGCTCGCCCGGCGACGTCCGCGATGCGCACCGGGGCAAGCTACCGGTCAGGCCGCCTTCACCGCGCTGACGTCGAACTCGAGCACGATCTTCTCGCTGACCAGGATGCCGCCCGCCTCGAGGGCCACGTTCCACGTCACGCCCCAATCCTTGCGGTTTATCTCCGCCCGCCCTTCCAGGCCGATGCGCTGGTTGCCCCAGGGGTCCTGCACCGGGCCGGCGACCTCGAACGGGATGGTGACGGGGCGGGTGACGCCCTTGATCGTCAGGTCACCGGTCACGCGGTACTCGTCGGCGCTCACCTGCTCCACCGCCGTGCTCCGGAAGGTGATCTGGGGGTAGGTGTCCATGTCCAGGAAGTCGTTGCCGCGCAGATGGGCGTCCCGGTCGGCGTTGCCGGTGTCGACGCTCGTCGCCGTGATGGTCAGCTCCAGGGTCGAGCGGGTGGGGTCCTCGGCGTCGAAGTAGCCGGTGCCGACGAACTCCTTGAAGGCGCCCTTGACCTTGGTGACCATGGCGTGGCGGGCCACGAAGCCGATTCGGCTGTGGGTGGGATCCACCTGGTAGGTGCCAGTGGTGATGGTCGCCGTGGCGGTGTCCGACATGTTGTCGCTCCTTGTTCTCGAAGGGGGGTCTCCCCTCTCCCAACATGGTTGCGAACACAACTATTCCGCCGGGGCGAACCTTTCCCGCCGCCGCCTCCGCCAAGATTGACCCATGCCCGCTTCGTCCCAGTCGGTGTCCGCCCTCCAGACCCCCGCCCTGCTCGTCGACGCCCAGAGCTTCGACGCCAACCTGGCGGCCATGTCGGAGGCCCTGCCCGGTCCCCGGCTGAGGCCGCACGTGAAGGCGCACAAGTGCAGCGAGCTGGCCCGGCGCCAGAAGGAAGCCGGCCACGACCACTTCACTTGCGCCACCATCCGCGAGATGGAGGTGATGGCCGGCGCCGGTCTGGGCGCCGACCTGCTGCTGGCCAACGAGGTGGTGGACGCCTCGAGGCTGACGGTGCTGGCCGAGCGGGGCCACCGGGTGACCGTGGCGGTGGACTCCCTGGCCACGGTGGACGCCGTCGTGGCCGCCCACATCTCCGAGGTGCTGATCGACGTCAACGTCGGGCTGCCCCGCTGCGGCTGCGACCCGACGGAGGCCGGCTCCCTGGCCGACGAGGCCCGGCGGCGGGGCGTCACGGTGCGGGGCGTGATGGGCTACGAGGGCCATGCCGTCGGGGTGGAGGACCGGGCCGAGCGGACCCGCCAGGTGGGCGAGTCGATGGCCGTCCTGCTGGCCGCCCACGCCGACGTGGGCGGGGACATCGTGTCGGCGGGAGGCACGGGCAGCTTCGACATCAACGACGCCGCCACCGAGATCCAGGCCGGTTCCTACGCCCTCATGGACACGGCATACGGGAAGCTGGAACTTCCATTTCGCCCAGCTTTGTCCGTATTGGCCACTATCATTTCCGTCAATAGGGCGGGGTGGGCGGTGGCCGATTGCGGGCTGAAAGCGCTCGGCATGGACCACGGCAACCCGTCCCTCGCCGGCGAGTGGGCGGCGGGGCTGGTGTGGTTCTGTTCGGACGAGCACGTCACCTTCTCGCCGCCCGACGGAATGGCCTTACCCAAGGTGGGCGATCGGGTGGAGGTGCTGCCGGCCCACATCGACCCGACCGTCGCCTACCACGCCCAGATGCACGTGGTGGACGCCGCCCACGACGAGGTGCTCGACGTATGGGCCGTCGATATGCGCGGTTGGTGAAGCGGGCGCATTTGGGTATGACCCAGTCGACACTCTCGATGCCACTTTCTCCGTAAGGGCGTAGTAGTCTCGCCTCCAGGAGAGGGGAAACCTTGAGGAGAAGGGATTACCTCATGGCGAGCAGCACGACGATGGGCCCGACTGGGGTACTTCAGACGGTTCAGGCCGAATTGGAGCGGCTCGTGGAGCAACGACTGGCCAGCCCCTTCACCGCCGAACAGTCACGGCGCTACGCCGAGCTCACCCAGCTCGAGGAGCGGCTCCTCCGCCGCTCGGCCTGACCGGCGACGCGTCACCGCCGGCTGCGCAACCAGCGCTCCGCTTCCTCGGCGATAGACCCCGCGTCGAGGTGTTCCTCCTCCACCTCCCGGCGCGGCGGGACGCGGGTCAGCCAGTGGAACAGCCCGAGCAGCCCGGGCACCACCGCCAGAGCGGCCGCCGCGTAGAGGAACTCCACCACCGCCGAGGGTAGGCCGATTCCTCGGGGTAAGCCAACGCTCAGGCGGCCACTGCCTCGACCAGCCGGCGGATGAGCTGGCGGGCGTCGTACTTGCGCTCGAACGGGCCCCAGTACATCGACGTGTTCGCCCCGTTGCGGTATCCCGCCGCGTCGTGGAGGATGCGGCGGAAGTGGGGCGGCACCAGCTCCAGCGCCTTGTCGCCCGCCTCCGACTTCGAGAACACCCGCCCCGTCGCCGCGCCCTGGGCCAGCCGGGCGGCCTCGAGCACCATGGGCGCGACCCCCCGGCGCATGATCATCAGACCGTCGGCATGGCCGGCCAGGTCGACGAGCGACCGCCGGCACCATGCGCGGTACTCACGCTCGTCGAAGGCGACCACGGGCCAGTCCGGACCGAGGTAGGCGATGGCTTCCTCCTGGAGGAGCGCTCGGGTGAGCGGGGTGTCGAGCGGGGAGGGCGATGCACCACCCGGCCCGGCGGCACCACCCGGCCCGGCGGCACCGCCCGGACCGGCCTCACCGCCCGGACCGGCCGGAGGGGGACGGTCCGCCATGTCGTCCCAGCCGGCGTACCAGATGCCCGGCGGCCGTCCGACCCGCCACAGCCGGCGCTCGGCCGGGGCCAGGGCGGCCCGTTCCTCCGCCGACCACGGCGGCTCGGCCACCACCACCAGATCCAGGTTGCTCTGGCGGGCGCTGAAGTCGCCCAGGGCCAACCCTCCGACGAGGTACACGGCCACCAACCGGCCCGGGGCCAGCCGCTCGACGTCGCCCACGAAGGCGCGGATCGGATCGGCCGCCGCGGAGGGGATCACGGCACCAGTATGGGGTGGTGGAGGGAGGGCGCTACGTGGTCGTCGGGGGCGGGATCGTCGGCCTGGCCACCGCCCGCGAGCTGCGCCGGCGCCACCCCGGCGCCACCGTGACGGTGCTGGAGAAGGAGGCCGCGGTCGGCCGCCACCAGACTTCGCACAACAGTGGCGTCGTCCACGCCGGCCTCTACTACCCACCGGGCTCCCTGAAGGCCCGGCTCTGCACCCGGGGCCGGGCCCTGCTGGCGGCGTTCTGCGCCGAGCACGACCTGCCCTACGTGGAATGCGGCAAGCTCGTCGTCGCCCGTCACCCCGGTGAGCTCGAACGGCTGGAGAGAGTGGAGGCGCGGGCCCGGGCCAACGGGGTCCCCGGGCTGGAGCGCCTGGACGGCGCCGGGCTGCGCCGGGTCGAGCCGCACGCCTGCGGTGTGGCCGCCCTCCACTCGCCGCGCACGGCCATCACCGACTTCGCCGCCGTCGCCCGGGCGCTGGGCGCCGACCTCGACGTGCGCACCGGGTTCGAGGTGACCGCGATCCACTCCAGCGGCCGCGAAGTGGCGCTCCAGAGTGCGGCCGGCGCCGAGCTCACCGCCGATCGAGTCGTCGTCTGCGGGGGCCTGCAGTCCGACGTCCTGGCCCGGCGGGCCGGCGCCACCGACGGGCCGGTCACCATTCCCTTCCGAGGCGAGTACTGGCGCCTGCGGGCCGACCTGTCGGAGCTGGTCCGCGGTCTGCTCTACCCGGTGCCCGATCCCCGCTACCCGTTCCTGGGGGTCCACTTCACCCGGCGGGTCGACGGCCGGGTGGACCTGGGTCCCAACGCGGTGCTGGGCCTGGCGCGGGAGGGCTACCGGCGCCGGGACGTCGACGCCCGGTGGCTGGCCGCCACAATGGCCGGCCGGCCGTTCCGGCGCATGGCCCGGGCCCATTGGCGGGCCGGGGCCTACGAGCTGGCCGGCTCGCTGTCCCGGCACCTGTTCGTGCGCCGGGCCGCCACCTTGCTCCCGGGCATCACGGCGGCCGACGTCGAACCGGCCCCTGCCGGGGTGCGGGCCCAGGCCGTCGACCCGGACGGCACCCTGGCCGACGACTTCCGCCTGAGCCGGCCGGACCCCGGCGGGCGGGTGCTGGCCGTGCTCAACGCGCCGTCCCCGGCGGCCACGTCGAGCCTGGCCATCGCCGAGCACATCTGCGACCTGATGGCGGAATGACGCCGCGCCAACCGGCCGATGCCCGGGTACGGCGGGCCGACCGCCTGGGCCTGGCCACCTTCGTGACCCTCGGCCTCCCCGACGGCATGATCGGGGCCGCCTGGCCCTCGATCCGCCACAGCCTGCACGCTTCGGTGGGCGACCTCGGCCTGGTCCTGCTGGCCTACACCGCCGGCGCGGTGGCGGTGAGCCTGACGGTCGGCGGCGCCATGCGCCGAGCCGGGGTGGGCGGCCTGCTCGCCGCCAGCGCGGTGCTGGCGGCCGGCGCGGCCGTGCTGTCGGCCGTGGCGCCGACGCTCGGGCTCCTGGCCGGCGCCGGAGTCCTGTTCGGCGTGGCCGGCGGCATGATGGACGGCGGCCTCAACACCGCCCTCGTGCAGACCGGGCGCAGCCACCGGCTCAACCTGCTGCACGGCTTCTACGGCGTGGGCACCACGATCGGGCCGCTGCTGGTCACCGCTTCGGTGGCGGGCGGCTCCTGGCGCCCGGCCTACGCCGCGCTGGCCGGTATCGACCTGCTGGTCGGCGCGTCGTGGGCGGTGTCGAGCCGTCACGACCCCCCCTCGCCGCCTCCTCAGGAGCGCCCCCCCGGCCGCCCGCTGAGCCGGGCCGCCGTGGCCGGCATGGCCGTGTTCTTCGTCTATACCGGACTCGAGGTCGGGGCCGGGCAGTGGGAGGCCACGTTCGGCCGCGGGCACCTGCACCTCTCGGCCGCCGGCGCCGGGCTGGCCACGTCCTCCTACTGGTGGGCGCTCACCGCCGTCCGCCTCACGCTCGGGCTGCTGAAGCGGCCACCCGGCCATCCCGCGATCGTGCGCGGGGGCAGCGCCCTGGCCCTGGCCGGTACCGGCCTGATCTGGTGGGCGCCTTCGACCGGGGTGGCGGTGGCCGGCTTCGTCGTGGTCGGCGGGGCTCTGGCCGGCATCTTCCCGGCTCTCGTGGCGCTGACCCCCGCCCGGGTGGGGACAGCGGCCGCGGGCCGGGTCGTCCCCTGGCAGATAGGCGCCGCGGTGGTGGGCGGGGCCGGTCTGTCGGCCGTCATCGGGGTCGTCCTCCAGACTTCGGGGCTGGCCGCGCTGGGCCCCGCCCTGACCGCGCTGGCCGTCCTGCTCGTCGCCGGCGAGGTGCTACTACGGCGAACGCACGTTCGATTCGGTGCGATAGGATCGACGTAGTGATGGCCACCGCCGCACCGGTACAGGGAAGCCTCTTCGCCCTCGGGCCGCCCGGCCCCCGTCCCGACGTGGCCGTCGAGCGGATCGACCTCGGTCAGGGCGCATGGCTCGACGTGGCCCGGGGCTGGTTCGGCGCCGCCGACGAGCTGATGGACCGGCTGCAGGAGCAGGTCGACTGGCGCCACCACCGCAGGTGGATGTACGAGCGGATGGTCGACGAGCCCCGCCTCAGCCGGTGGTACCGGGCCGACGAGGATCTGCCCGACGAGGGGCTGGCCGCCTTCCGGGTGGCCGCCGGCCGCCGCTACCGGGTCCGGTTCGGCGCCCTGGCGCTCAACTACTACCGCGACGGCCGCGACAGCGTCGCCGCCCACACCGACCGCGAGCTGCGCCACCTCGACGACACTCTCGTCGTCATCCTCACCCTCGGGGCGGCCCGGCCGTTCCTGATCCGCCCGCTCGGGGGCGGGCGGGCCGTGGACGTGCGGCCCGCGTCCGGCGACCTGCTGGTCATGGGCGGCACGTGTCAGGAGACGTTCGAGCACGCCGTTCCCAAGGTCGGCCGCGGGGCCGGGGCCCGTATCAGCGCGTCCATCCGCTGGGCCCGCCAGGGCGGCTACGAGCGCGAGTGGACGCCCGGCGACCGGGCCGAGGTCAGCCCGTAGGTTTCGTCGTCGTCGTGGTGGCGGCTGTAGTGGTGGAGCCACCCGACGGCTTCGGCGCCGTGGTGGTGGGCGAGCCCGACGGCGACTCCAGGGCGGCCGCCTGGTCGAGAGCCGTCGTCGCCGCCTTGACGTCGGCCTGATACTGCCCGAGGTTCTGCTGGGCCAGGGCGGTTTGGGCGTTGACCAGATCCTGGCGGGCCTGGGCCAGCAGCGACGCCACGGTCGCCCCCGGCGGGATGCTGCTCGGCGGACCGGGCACCGTCGTCGTGGTGGTCGTGGTCGTCGGGGAACCGTTGCTGCCGCCGCCGCCGTTGCTCGTCGTCAGGTTGGGCGTCTCGAGGGCGAAGGGGGTGTTGCAGTACGAGACGAAGGGTTTGCTCCCGTCCGGGTTGACGATCTGGCACAGGGCGTTGTCCAGGGAGGCGTTGTTGCTGTGGTACGCCTTGCCCCCGTAGACGACCACCACGTCGTCCAGCGTCGGGATCTGGGCCTTCTGGGACTCGACGTAGACCGGTTCGATGTACAGCAGCGTCTGGTCGACCGGGACCACGTCGACCTCGCCCAGCTCGACCTGCGAGCCGGACTGGTTGAACAGCGTGAGCTCGCTCGAGATGGCCGAGTTGGAG
>DATGAX010000526.1:0-2473 GCA_035312965.1 Acidimicrobiales bacterium | reverse complement strand
CCACCCGAATGGCGCCGGAGGCTTTCACCAGTGGACCTATGAGAGGCGCGTCGAGGACTTCCTTCTTCCCGAGGCTCCTCGGGTTGCGGCCGGCCTCGAACACCGCCAGCACCCATACGGCGGGATCGAAGTAGCTGCGGTGGTTGGCCACGACGATGGCGGGCCCGTGGCGCGGGATGTTCTCCGTGCCGGCGATGTCCAGCTTGGCCAGCGGCAGGGCGAATTGCTGCATGGCCAGGCGCAGGACGTCCATCGGCTCGACGCCGAGCAGCCTCGGCACACCGGGCGGGGCGTCCAGGTGCACCACGGGCCAGCGCCGCAGCGCGGCCACCGCCTGCAGGCGGATGTCCGGGTTGACCGCCGTCGGGTGGCCCACCGCCCCCAGCAGGGGCAGGTCGTAGAAGCTGTCCGAGAAGGCGGCGCTCTCCTTCAGGTCGATCCCTTCGGAGCGGGCCCACTCCCGGACGGACTGCAGCTTGCCGCGGGCCCAGACGAAGCGGCCCTTCAGGCGGCCGTTGTACCGCTCCACCCCGGCCGCGTCGACCGATGTCGCGTACCGGGTGGCGATCACGTGGTCGAAGCCCAGCCTCTCGGCGAAGGGGCCGATCAGGTGGCGCGGCGTCGTGGTGGCCAGCACGAGGCGGTGCCCGGCCGCTCGCTGGCGGTCGAGCAGCGCAGGGGCATGCGGCTGCAGGGCGGCCTCCAGTTGCGCCGCAGCGTGGCGCGCCGCACCCTCCACTTCGGCCACCGCCCAGCCCCGGGCCGCCCAGGCCGCGGCCCGGGCCAGGGCCATCGAGGGCAGGGTCTCGCCGAAGGCGTCGTAGAAGCCCAGGACCACCGTCTGTCCCGGAACGGCTTCCCGGCCGACCAGGCCGGCTTCGAAGAGGGAGGCGTTGATGGCCGGCGTGCTCGAGGTGCGCAGCAGGGTGCGGTCCAGGTCGAAGATGGCGGCGGTGGCGGCTATGCGCCCACGCTACCTGGCGCCGGCCGGGCCCTGACGCGCCGAAGGGCCCAGCCCAGGGGGGAGGCGGGCCCTTCGATCTGTCCGGCCGGCTGAGGGGGGAACGGCGAGCCGGACTCTTGTTGTGTACCCAGAACATCGGCACGCCACCGGCATCGCTTTAGCAGTTTCTGCCGATAACCTTCATCGTCCCAGACGATGAGGAGGGCGATGGAACTCAGGCAGCTGCAGGCCCTGGTGGCCATCGCCGACCACGGGAGCTTCTCCGCCGCCGCGGCCGCGCTGCACACGGTCCAGTCCAACGTGTCGAGTCACATCGCCCGCCTCGAGCGGGAGCTCTCGGTGCAGCTCGTCGACCGCCACAGCGGCCAACTGACCGAAGAAGGCGCCGCGGTGGTCGAGCGGGCCCGGCGGGTCTCGGCCGAGATCGAGGCCGCCGTGGCCGACGTGGCCGCCCTCCGCCACGAGATCATCGGCACCGCCCGCATCGGGATGATCGGCACCACGGCCCGGTGGCTGGCCCCCCATCTGCTCGACCGCATGGCGGACGTGCACCCCAAGGTCCGGCTGCTCATCGGCGACGGCACCACCGCCACGCTGGAGCCGCTGCTGTCCGCCGGGTCGCTGGACGCCGCGGTGGTCAACCTCCCCCAGAACAGCCCCGACCTGGTGGAGCGACCCCTCTTCGATGAGGATCTCGTGCTCGTCGTGCCGCTGGACCACCCGTTGGCCAGCCGCGACCGGCTCACTCTGGCGGAGCTCGACGGGCTCCAGCTGCTCCTGCCCGCCCCGGGCACCGCCTTCCGCAAGGAGATCGAGGGGGCCAGCGCGGCGGCCGGTGTCACCTTGTTGCCCCTGGCCGAGCTGGACGGTGTGCGGCTCATCGCCTCCCTGACTACGCGCGGCTACGGCCCGGCCATCCTGCCCGCCACGGGGGCGACCGAGGGCCGGGCGGTGCGCCAGATCAGCGTGGCCGGGTTGCCCCGCCGGACGGTCGGTCTGGTGCTGCGCCGCCGTGGCCGTCCCTCGGCACCGGCCCGCGCCATGCTCGAGGTGCTCGCCGAAGTCGTGGCCGCCAACCTCGACCCGGTTCGGGGGCTGCACCCGCCTTCTTGAGCCATTTCGGGCTTTGCCCCGGCTTGACAGGTTTTCGCCGGACCGCAGGCACTTTCGGCTTTCAACTTCCGATTGGGCACCTTGGGTAAGTAGCCGCGGGCCGTATCCGAATCACAGGACATGGTTCGGAGAGCCGCCGGTCGCCGTTGGTGGAAGTCGAAGCGATCGGGCACCCGCCGGCCGCTCAACCTGGTCATGCCCCTGCTGGCCGGGCTGCCTCTGGTTGCCGGCACCTTCGCCGCCGGGGCCTCCGGCGCGGTCGCCGCGGCGAGCACCGGCCAGGCCGTCCATGCCGTGGCCGCCGGCTCGTCGGTCGCCCCTTCCAGCCCGGCCGCGGGGACAACGGCGTCCCCCGCCGGCGGGGGCTGGGAGGCCTACGCCGACGGCGCCGTCCTG
>DATGAX010000525.1:0-8080 GCA_035312965.1 Acidimicrobiales bacterium | reverse complement strand
GCGCAGGGCGTGCTTGGCCACCAGGAACGTGCCGGTGAGGTTGACGTCGATGACCCGCTGCCAGTCCTGGGCCGTGACGAGATGGACGGGGCCGCCCCCGGCGATGCCGGCCGAGTTGACGACGACGTCGAGGCGGCCGTGGCGGGCGACCACGTCGTCCACGGCGGCCGCCACGCCGTCCTCGTCCCGCACGTCGACCTTGTGGTCGCCGCCTTCGAGGTCCAGCGACACGACCTTCGCGCCCTCCGAGGCCAACCTCTCGCAACAGGCCAGCCCGATGCCCGACGCCCCACCGGTCACCAGAGCCACCTTGCTGTTCAAGCGGTCCATGTCCCCTCCCGTGGGTCGCCCGAGCGAATATCGTCGGCGCCAACGCACTCTAAATGCACTACCGGACGCGCCGTGGGGGTGGACCGTGACCGACAAGAAGCACGCCGACCTCAACCAGCTCGAGAAGCACCGCATGCTGTCCCGGCCCCGCAGCCAGTCGGCGCCCCCCTCGCTCTCCAACGGGGCGCGCAGCCGGCTGGCCGAGAACGGCGGCCTCGCCGAGCTGCCGTTCGAGGCGGGCAACAAGGCGGTGACGTCCGTCATCGAGAAGGTCAACACCGATCTCGAGGACCTGCTGAAGTCGGCCCAGGACCGCACCGACGCCCTGTTCGGGATCGGGCCGCTGGCGCCGGGCCACCGGCCGCCGGAGGAGGAGACGGGGGGCCGGTCGCCGGGCCGGGCCAAGGGCAGGACGTCGCCGCCGCCGAAGTCGAAGTCCACCTCGACCCGGGCCAGCGGTTGGAAGCAGTTGAAGCGGCGGGCGGGTGAGCTCTTCGGCACCAAGAAGTCCAAGGAGAGCGCCGTCCGCCGCGAGATCGCGCTGTCCGAGAAGTACGGCATCCGCATCGGTCCCGGCGACATAGACGGCGACGTGCACATGACCCACTCGATGCTGGACCGGATCGAGAAGATCCTCGACCAGCTGCCGGTCAGCCACATCTCCGGCAACTCGTCGCTCATCGGCTTGTCCGGCAACCAGGGAGAGGGCGCGGCCAGCACCTACGACTTCGATACCAAGGTGATCGGCATCAACCGGCCGTTCAACATGCCGGGCTGGCTTTACTCCATCCTGAGCCCGTACTGGAAGATCCAGCGGTCCCAGATGGAGAAGGGCGCCATGGGGGACTATGCGGGCATCACCAAGGAGGAGGACAAGGAGCTGGGGCTCGAGGGGCGCAGCGTCTTCGCCGGGGTGAACGATGTGCTGGCCCAGGAGAACCTGCTGCAGAACACCGTGCGCCACGAGATCGGCCATTCGATCGACGACAAGATCGGGTGGGACGACCACGAGTCGGGCAAGGATATGTTCGGGAGCTGGCAGAAGCACTACGGCCAGACCGGCGCCGAAGAGGTGGCGAAGGCCTTTCTCACCCGGGCCGGGCTCGAGGAGGAGATGGAGGACCCGATCCCGCCGAACAAGAACGGAAAGCCGCTGTACTGGTGGTTCGCCAAGCGGATCCCGGGCAACGACGGGCCCGACGTGCGGATCAACCGCCCGAGCGCCGATCTGATCAAGGAGCTGGAGAAGACGGCTCCGATCGTGACGTGGATGAACGGCGCCCCGGGCCGCAAGCAGAAGCTGCTGGCCGCCATCGAGTCGGCCCGGGTGGCGCTGGCTCAGGCGTGGACGCTCTCGGACGGCGGCGGCGACCGGGTGACCGTCGACGGGCGCATGTACCACATGGACCACTACCAGACGTGGGTCAGCTACGACGCGGACGCCCGCACGCACGCCCTGTCCAACTACCAGTTCTCGACGTCATCGGAGTGGTTCGCCGAGGCCTACACCGCCTTCTACAACCCCGAGGATCCGACGCCCCGGTCGCAGCTGACGGCGGAGGTGCGGGAGTGGTTCGAGCAGCAGCTCGGGCCGCCGCTGGCCCGGGGCGAGGAGGGGCGCAACGAGGGGGAAGGCGAGCTGAGCGACGGCGGCCGGCTGGGCCGCCTGGGGTAGCCGGCTAGACGGTCTCGGTGCCCTCGAAGGCCATGATGTCGGGGCGGGATACGAAGCGGAGCTTGGGCACGGACAAAGTTCCCACCCCGATGGTGGCCGAGACGGGGTGGCGGGGCGCCAGGGCCGGCGCGTCCCAGGCGGAGGCGTCGAAGTGGTCCAAGCGGGGCCGAATGCGCTCCACCCGGCGCAGCTCGTAGTCGGGCTCGACCTGCACCAGGCGCAGGCCGCGCGGGGTATCGGCGAGGGTGGTGGTGACGGTGTACTGCACGTCGCCCGCGCCCATCGGGTCGGGATCGAGGCCGGAGATGTGCAGGCCCGGCCCGGCGTCGAGGACGACGGCGTCGTAGAAGCGGTCGAGGCGGACGGGCCCGGGGCGGGCCGGGAACCCCCAGCGCGATCGGAGCTCGGCGGCCGCCCGCTCGGTCGACACCAGGCAGCCGGCCACGAAACCGCGCGGCCGCACCCCGCTGCGGCACGACACCCGGACCTGGGCCATGGTGAAGGCGCCGAAGGGTCCGTCGGGTACCTTCCACGCCAGGACCACCATGAGGGGCGGGGTGGTCGGGTGCAGCCCGGGCGGCAGGCACACCTCCCGGGTCGAGTAGTCCATCTCGTAGGCGGCCTGCATGACTTCGACGTCCTCGAACGCCACCGCGTCGACGTCCAGCGCCGGCATGTTCGGGGCGCGGGCGGCCAGCTCGTCGAGCGATGCGGTGCCGCTCAGCACGAGGCACTCTCCTGGAATTTCGGCATCACTTCGGAGGCGAACAGGCGGAGGCTGGCCAGAACCTCCTCCTGGGGAATGGTCTCCGATGTGTTGATGAGGAAGTTGATACCCGTCACGCCGATGCCTTCCCATCGCCTGATGACGCCGACGAGACGGTCGGGGTCGCCGACGCCGATCCCTTCGGGGATGCCTCGAGGATCGCCCGGAGACGCGCGGTCGGAGCCGCCGGCCGGCGAGAGGTTGCCGAGCGACTGGTAGGCCCGGGTGGGGTAGGCCTCTCGCGTCCAGAGGAGATGGGCGTTGCTGAGGCCGAACAGGCCGACCATCCGCATGCCCGTCGCCGCCGCCACATCGGCGTCCTCGTGGCAGTACAGGAAGTTGAGCGTGGTCACCTGGTCGTTGACGCAGGTGCTGACCGGGTCGCAGGACTGGATGCGACGGTGGTACTCGCGGGTTCGCCGTTCCTGCTCGGCGTAGGTGGTGGACGCCACACCGAGGCAGCCGAGGCCGCGCTCGGCCGCGTCGAGCTCCGTGCCCGGGGAGGTGACCGTGACCCACATCGGGGGGTGCGGCTTCTGAACGGGCTTGGGCAGCACGTTGCGTTCCGGCATCGAGAAGCAGCGGCCGTCGTAGGCGACGGGTTCGTCGGCCCACATGCGCGGCAGCACGCGGACGAACTCGTCCCACGTCTTCTTGGTGTCGTCGGGGTCGACGTTGAAGCCGCCCAACTCGGTCCACGTCGACGAACGGGCGGTACCGAACTCCAGGCGGCCGCGGGAGACGACGTCGAGGACGGCGGCGCGCTCCGCGACGCGGATCGGGTGGTTCATCTCCGGCACGCAGACGACCGCCCCGTGGCCCAGCCGGATCCTCTCGGTCTGCGCCGCCACCGCGGCGAGCACGACCTCCGGAGCCGACGAGTGGGAGTACTCCTCGAGGAAGTGGTGCTCGACGCACCAGACCCAGTCGAACCCCAGCTCGTCGGCCAACCGGGCCTGTTCGAGGGAGTTGTGGTAGACGAGCAGGTCGGTCGCGGTGGAGAACGGCCGGGGCGTGGACATTTCGAAGAAGATGCCGAACTTCAACTGTCGCTCCCCTCCGCGATCACGGTGACGGCCCGCTCGGATGTCTCGACGGGGGAGCTCATGGCGCGACAGCGTAGGCCGGGGGCCGGTTCGCGGTCCGTCGAAGCGGTGTAGCTTCCCCTGCCGTGCCCTACTTCGAGCAGGCCGACACGAGCATCCACTTCGAGGAGAGGGGATCCGGCCCGCCGCTCCTGCTCATAGCGCCGGGCGGCATGAAGTCGACCATCGACTTCTGGAAGCACGCCGCCATCGACCCGTGGGCGTCCTACGCCGCCGACTTCCGTCTGATCGCCATGGACCAGCGCAACGCCGGGCAGTCCCGCGGTCCGTTGGAGACGGCCGACCCGTGGGGTGCCTACGCCAGAGACCAGCTGGGTCTCATGGACCATCTGGGCGTCGACCGCTTCCTCGTCATGGGCTGCTGCATAGGCGGCTCCTACATCCTCAAGCTCGTCGAGCAGGCCCCGGAGCGGATCGCGGGTGCCGTGCTGGAGCAGCCCATCGGCGTCGTCGACGCCAACCGGGAACTGTTCGGCCGGATGCAGAGCGCGTGGGCGGAGGAGGTGACAGCTACCCGCGACGACGTCGATCGGGCCCAGGTGGACCGGTTCCTGGCCGCCATGTGGGCCGACGAGTTCGTGGTCAGCGTGGCGCCGGAGGTGGTCTCGTCCTGCCCCGTCCCGCTTCTGGTACTCCCCGGTATCGACGACTACCACCCGACCGAGACGGGGCGCCGCATCGCCGCCATGGCTCCCCACGCCGAGGTCCTGGAGCCCTGGAAGGACACGGAGGAGCACGTGGCCGAAGCCGTGGCGGCCGTGCGCCTCTGGCTCCTCCGACACGCCGCGCAGTAGGGTCCGCCACGTGAAGCCGGGGGATGGCCAGCCCTACGTCGTCGTGACCGCCGACGCCCACGCCGCGCCGGACGACATGGACACCTACCTCTCGTACGTCGATCCCGGTTTCCGGGACCGGGTGGCCGAGTTCGGCGACCTGTCGTCGTCGGCCATCACCATGTTCGGGGGATTCGACCCCGGGACCGTCGACGATCCGGACCCGGTGCGCAGCACGGCCGCCCGGCGCCTGGCCGGTATGGGCGTCGACATCGAAGGTGCCCGGGACCGGCTGGCCCACTACAGCGCGGACTGGGTGATCCCCGGCGACGGCGACGGGCGCCGGCTGGCCGTGCTCGAGGAGCAGGGCATCCACGCCGAGGTCACCTTTCCCGGCCCGGTGCTGGCCGGCAGCGTCTCGCCCGCCATGTACCTCGGGTCGCAGACTGCGGAGGGGCTGGACGTGGTCTGGCCCGCCATCCACGCCTACAACCGGTGGCTGGCCGACTTCTGCGCCGCCGCCCCGGGGCGGAGGGCGGGCGTGATCCCGATCGACCTGCACGACCTCGAGCGCGCCGTCGAGGAGGTGGCGTGGGCCCGGGCAAACGGGCTGTTCGGCGGCGTCATGCTGCCCGCCATGTCGGTCAAGTCCAAGCTGCCCGGTTACGCCGACGACTACTTCGAGCCGTTCTGGAGCGCGTGCGAGGAGCACGGCACGGTCGTCAACCTCCACACCGGGGCTTCCGGGTCGGCGACCGACACCAAGTACCTGTACGACGCCAAGCGGGGCGGGATGCTGGGCCTTTACGAGGTGTTCGTCTTCACCCGCCGCCCACTGTGGTTCTTCGTGTTCGGGGGCGTCTTCGACCGCCACCCCGGCCTGCGGGTGGTCGTGGCCGAGAACGGCGTGCAATGGCTGCCGTCGCTCATCCGGGACATGGAGCAGTTCTTCGACACCCATGGAGCGGCGCCCGTCCGGGCCTCACTCGCGATGCGGCCGGCCGAGTACTTCGAGCGCCACGTCGTTCTGGCCGGATCGCTCATGCAGCGCTACGACGCCGAGATGCGCGAGGAGATCGGCGTGCACCGGTTGATGTGGGGGGCCGACTACCCCCATCTCGAAGGGGCTGCCCCCGTGCACCGGCAGATCCTGGGCCACGTGTTCGGCGGCCTGCCCGAACCGGACGTCCGCCGGATCCTGGGGCAGAACGCCGTCGACCTCTGGGGCTTCGACGCCGGCCTCCTTCAGGCGGTGGCCGACCGGGTCGGGCCCACCCCGGCGGACCTGGCCGAGCAAGCGCCCCTCGAATCCATCCCCGACGTCTTCAGCTGGAGCCTGGCCCAGCCCGTCCCGCTGTTGGCGCAGGGGAACGGTCCAGGCCCGGACTGAGGCGGCGCCGGGCGCATCCCCCTGCGACCCGACCGGCGATGTCTACGCCGGGGCGAGCGTCTCCAGTTGCTCGTCGAGGAATGCCCACCATGCGTCGGCCGAGGCCCGGGCCCAGGACCGCACCGGTCCGGGCGCCGCTGCGAGGGCGTCGAGGGCCTCCACCGTCCAGCGGGCGTGCGCCGCTTCGATCCCGGCGTGCACGTCCCAGAACTGCGTGGCGTCGGGACCCGCGCTCAAGTGGCGGCGCAGCGCCGCCCCTTTGGTGGCCGCGATGTCGGCTGCTTGCACCTCGTAGGCGGCGATCACGGCCAGAGCGGCCTCGGGGCCGGAGGCCACGGCCTGCCGGTAGGTGTCGACGAGGGCGGCCGCGCCGGGGCCGGCCGGCTCCGGGCGGGTGGCGCCGAGAGCGGCGGCGAACCGGTCGAACAGATCGAGGTGCGCCGGAGCCGACGTCTCGTCCGCCAGGTTGGCTTCCACCAACCGCCGGGTCGCCGGGTCGTCGATCTGCCCGGCCGTCGCGGCCAGTACGTCCGGCAGGGCCTGCTCGAAGTGGCGGTACTGGCCCGCGTAACGGGCGATGTCCGCTTCGGTCAACGCCCCGTCCTGCCAGGCCTGGTAATAGGGGTGGTCGAGCAGCCGGCGGCCGGCGAGGGCGGACTGGACGGCTTCGTGGAGTTCCTGAGTGGGCACGGCGGGCAGAGTAGCCGTCCGGTCCGGGCGACTAGCGCACTTGTGACAGTGCCTCCGCCAGGGGTTCCAGCACGGCCGGGTCGTGGGGGGGCCTGATGTGGACGATACCCAACTGGGCGCCGGCTTCGGCCAGCGCCGCGGCAGACGCCGCCGTCGCCGAGGCGTCGCCGTCGAACCAGACATGGGTGGAGAGCAGGATCTCCGACGGGTCGCGCCCGATGTCGGCGCAGTGGGCGTGCAGGACGTCCCGCTTGCGGGCGAACTCCTCGGGCGGGCCGCCGACGAAGTTCCAGTGCTGGGCGTACCGCGCCGCCGTCCGCAGGGTCCGCTTCTCGCCGCTGCCTCCTATGCATATCGGGGGATGAAGGCGCTGCACTCCCTTGGGCTCGTTGCGGGCACCGGTCAGGCGGTAGTACTCGCCGTCGAAGGTGGTGCTCTCTTGGCTGAGCAGCCCGACCAGGACCTCGCACGCCTCCTCGAAGCGGTCGCTGCGCTGGCGGGGTGTCCCGAGGTCGATGCCGTAGGCGCCGGACTCCTCCTCGTTCCATCCGGCGCCGATGCCGATCTCGAGCCGGCCGCCCGAGATGATGTCGAGGGTGGTCGCCATGTTGGCCAGCACGGCCGGGTGGCGGTAGTGGATGCCGGTGACGAGGGTGCCCAGCCGGACCCGGCTGGTGGCCTGCGCCAGCGCGGTGAGCGTGGTCCACCCCTCCAGGCAGGGCCCCGTGGAGTCGGAGAAGATGGGGTAGAAGTGGTCGAACGTCCAGCCCGACTCGAAGATCTCCATGTCGTCGGCGGCCTGCCAGACGGCGAGCATGTCGGCCCAGGTCGTGTTCTGCGGCGCGGTCTTGAAGGCGAAACGCATGTTTTCGAACCTACCGGCTGTGGGCCCGAGCGGTGATCAGCTCCCGGCCGTCACAGCGGCCAGATGGCCGGCCGCCGCCGCGGCCAGGGATTGGAGCGTGGCGGTGGACGGGCTGGGGGAGAAGTAGCTCACCAGGATGGCGGCGTCGCCCACCCGGGCGAAGATGGCCTGGCGGTAGTGGCCCCGGGCGTTGCGGGTGGTGCTCATGAAGCCGAGCGCGCCCGATATCCCGTCGGTCACGCGGAAGGGCTTCACGTCGGGCTCGGGGATCCCGTTCTGGTTGACGAACAGGGCGGCACCGTCGGCGCAGGTGAACGAGTCCACCTCCACCTGGAGCTGGGCGCCGTCCGCCCCCCGCTCCCACACCCGGCGGAACCCGCCCCGGAACCCCTCGGCCCGGTTGGTCGCCGCCGCCAGGGCCGGTATGTCGCTGCCAGTGCTCAGGTCGGCCACCGTTATGGTCCCGGCCGGCGGGCGGTCGTCGC
>DATGAX010000524.1:0-3458 GCA_035312965.1 Acidimicrobiales bacterium | reverse complement strand
CAAGACGGCCAAGGAGGGTGAGGAGGCGGCCCGGGTCGGCTTGTTCACCTATCCGTGCCTGATGGCGGCCGACATCCTGCTCTACGACGCCGACCGGGTCCCTGTCGGCGACGATCAGCGCCAGCACCTCGAGCTCACCCGCAATCTGGCCCAGCGCTTCAACGTTCGCTACGGCGACACCTTCGTGGTGCCCGAGGCTCGCATCCCCCCGCCCGGGCGGGGCGCCCGCATCATGAACCTGCAGGAGCCCGACCGGAAGATGTCCAAGAGCGCCGGGTCCCCCCAGGGGGTCATCGGGCTGATGGACGACCTACGCGACGTGGAGCGCAAGGTCAAGCGGGCCGTCACCGACGCCGACGACGGGCCCGACGCGGTGCGCTACGACCCGGCGGCCAAGCCGGGCGTGTCCAACCTGCTCGAGCTGCTGGCCACCATCGAGGGGACGGCGCCCGCCGCGGTGGCCGACCGCTACACCCGCTACGGGCCCCTCAAGGCCGACCTGGCCGCCGCCGTGGTGGCCACCCTGGAGCCGATGCAGGCCCGCTACCGCGAACTGACGGCCGACCCCGGCTACGTGCACGAGGTGCTGCGCAAGGGGGCCGAGCGGGCCGGCACGGTGGCGTCGGAGACGCTCCGGCGGGCCTACGACGCGGTCGGCCTGCTGGCCCGGCCCTAGCTCAGCGGCTGGCGGCGGCGCACTCGATGCACTGCCGGGCCTCGGGGCGCGCCTCGAGGCGGGCCTCCGGGATGGGCTTGCCGCACGTCTCGCACACCCCGTACCGGTCGGTGCCGAACTTCTCGAGGGCGTGCTCGACCTCCCGCACCGCGCTGACCAGCTTCTGGACCAGCGCCTCGGTCTCGCCCCGCTCGGCCGTGACCTGGCTGGAATCGGCGAAATTGGGATCGTAATCCAGCTGGGCGCCGTAGCCGAGCTCCGCCAACTGGGCGCGGAGTGACTCCCGCTCCTGCTCGAGCGTGGTCCGCAGGCTCTGGATCACGGCGTCCGTGGACATGGGGACCCAGTGTAACCGCCACGTTAACCGGAGGTACTGCGCGTTCCGGAGATGCGCTCCCGCGCCAGGGCCGTCCCGATGATCGTCTTGGCGTCCATTATGTGGCCCGACATGATCAGACCTGGTATCTCGTCGAGTCCGATCTCCTCGACTGTCATGTGCTGCTCTTCCAGCCCCTGCCGATCGAGCGGGACCTCTTGCAGGTCCCGGGCCAGGTACAGGTAGGTCAGCTCGTCGCAGAAGCCGGGCGAGTTGTAGAAGCGGGCCAGCAGCTCCATCCGCCCCGCTCGGCGCCCGACCTCCTCGGCCAGCTCCCGCGCCGCCGTCACTTCCGGCGCCTCCTCGGCCACGTCCCGCTTGCCGGCCGGGATCTCCAGCAGATCCTCACCGACGGCGGCCCGGAACTGCCGCACCAACATGACCTTGCCCTCCGGGGTCACCGGCACCACCACCACCGCACCGGGGTGGTGCACGATGTCCCGTTCGAACCGGTCCCCGTCGGGGCCCTCGTACTCGACCGTCTCCACCGAGAACAGGTACCCGGCGAAGCGGCTCGTCCCTTGGACCCTACGAAATGGCGGCGACATCGATGAGGCGGGGCGCCCGGCCCTCGGCCCGTTCGCACGCCGCCGCCACCAGGGCGGCGAACAGCGGGTGGGCCCGGTCGGGCCGGCTCTTGAACTCCGGATGGGCCTGCGTGCCCACCCAGAACGGGTGGCCGGGCAGCTCGATGAACTCCACCAACCGGTCGTCGGGGGACATCCCGGAGCAGCGCAGGCCGGCGTTCTCCAGGCGGGCGCGGTAGCGGGGGTTGACCTCGAAGCGGTGCCGGTGCCTCTCGTTGACGACGTTCGTACCGTACGCCTCGGAGACGGCCGACCCGGGGGCGAGCATGGCCAGGAAGGACCCCAGCCGCATCGTTCCCCCTTTGTCCACCACGTCCTGCTGCTCGTCCATCAGGTCGATCACCAGGTGGGCGGAGGTGGGATTGAACTCCCGGGAGTTGGCACCCTCGAGGCCGATCACGTTGCGGGCGTAGTCGATCACCATCACCTGGAGGCCGAGGCACAGCCCGAGGCACGGGATCCCGTGCTCGCGGGCATAGGTCGCGGCCGCCACCTTGCCCTCGATCCCCCGCTCGCCGAAGCCACCGGGGATCACGATCCCGTCCAGATCCCGCAGGCGGCCGGCCGCCAGCAGGCCCTCCACCTCCTCGGCCTGGATCCACTCGAGGTCGATGCGGGCACCGTGGGCGTACCCTCCGTGGCGCAGCGCCTCGACCACCGACAGGTAGGCATCGGGCAGGTTGACGTACTTGCCGATCAGGCCGATCCGTACCGGCCGGGTGGCCGCCTCGACCCGAGAGACCAGGGCCTCCCACGCCGACAGGTCGAGCGGGTAGGCCTCCGGGTCGAAGCCGAGGAGCCGGAACACGTAGCCGTCGAGGCCCTCGTCGTGCAGCGTCAAGGGGATCTCGTAGAGGTTGGGGGCGTCCATGCAGGAGATGACGGCCTCCACCGGCACGTCACAGAGGAGCGACACCTTGCGCTTCAGCCCCGGAGAGATGCTGCGGTCGCTTCGGCAGATGATGACGTCCGGTTGGATGCCCCGGCTGCGCAGGTCGGTCACCGAATGCTGCGTGGGCTTGGTCTTCTGCTCGCCGGACGGGCCGAGGTAGGGAACGAGGGTGACGTGGACGTAGCAGACGTTGTCGCGGCCGACGTCCTTGCGGAACTGCCGGATGGCTTCCAGGAAGGGCAGGATCTCGATGTCGCCGACCGTGCCGCCCACCTCGGTGATCACCACGTCGACCTCGTCGGTGGCCAGGCGCTTGATGCGGTCCTTGATCTCGTCGGTGATGTGCGGGATGACCTGCACCGTCCGGCCGAGGAAGTCCCCGCGGCGCTCCTTGGCGATCACGCTCTGGTAGATCGAGCCGGTGGTGGCGTTCGAGTCGCGGTGCAGGTTCTCGTCGATGAACCGCTCGTAGTGGCCGAGGTCGAGGTCGGTCTCGCCCCCGTCGTCGGTCACGAACACCTCGCCGTGCTCGAAGGGGTTCATGGTGCCGGGGTCGACGTTGATGTAGGGGTCGAGCTTCTGCATCGTGACCCTGAGGCCGCGGCTCTTGAGCAGCCGGCCGAGAGACGACGCCGTGAGCCCCTTGCCCAGGGAGCTCGACACGCCGCCTGTGACGAAGATGTGCTTCGCCAAAAACCACCTCCACTCCGAGTCTGTCGAGGCTCTCGGTGGATCCACCGTCGGCCGAGGCATGCTATCGCCAGGTGCGGGTGCGGTCGGGGACCTCTAGTGACCTGAGTCGCTAAATCGTGTCCACTAGGGAATTTTGGGGGTGGTGGTCGCGTTCGGTCGTGGCGTAAGCGACGATTGGAGGCGCCGTGGCCGACCCTGTAGCTGTCCCGATAGTTCTAAGCGAGGAGGAGCGTC
>DATGAX010000523.1:0-11516 GCA_035312965.1 Acidimicrobiales bacterium | reverse complement strand
CGACATCGGCGTCGCCCGCCACGGCGGCTTCGCCGGGCAGGCCCGGGTCCCGGCCGAATGGATCGTCCACCTCCACACCGGTCTCGACACCCGGGAGGCCATGGTGATCGGCACCGCCGGGTACACCGCCGCCCTGTCCGTCATCGCCCTGCAGGACCACGGCCTCGAGCCCGGCGCCGGCCCCATCCTGGTAACCGGTGCCACGGGTGGCGTGGGCAGCATGGCCGTCAACCTGCTGGCCGGGCTGGGTTACGAAGTGGTGGCCAGCACCGGCAAGGCCGAGAGCCACGAATTCCTCCGCGCCCTGGGCGCGGTCGACATCATCGACCGGGCCACCCTCGGCGAGTCGGTCGGCCGCCCGCTCGAGTCGACCGTGTGGGCCGGCGCCGTCGACTGCGTGGGCGGCGTGACGCTCGCCAACGTGCTCTCCCGGATCCACTACGGCGGCGCCGTCGCCGCCAGCGGGGTGACCGGCGGGGCGCCGATACCGACCACAGTGATGCCCTTCATCCTCCGCGGCGTGTCCCTCCTCGGGATCGACTCGGTGCAGAACCCCATCGAGCGGCGCCGCGAGGTGTGGGGCCGCCTGGGCGCCGAGCTCAAACCGGAGGGGCTCGACGAGATCGGCAAGACCATCGGGCTCGACGACCTCGACACCGTGCTCACCCGCATCCTCGAGGGCGGGGCGACCGGTCGTTACGTGGTCGACGTCGGCACCGCCTCCGCCTGAGAGGCCGGGTCAGCCGACCTGGCGCATGCGGTTGCGGTCGGTGTGCTGGACCACGTCGGTCATGCGGGCGTGCTCGATCACGGTCGACTCGTCGTAGGTCCACATGCCGTCGTCGTGCACCGTGATGTCGACCAGGTAATTGCGGGTGCGGGCCTGCCGGGCGAGGAACGGGTTCGAGAGGATGCCGAACACCTCCGAGCCGCACTCGGCCCGCATCTGGAAGGTCTTGGCGTCGGGCTCGGCTTCTCCGCCGGCCAGGATGGTCGAGCCGCGCGGGATCATGAAGCTGCGCATGACCACGCGGTCGGCGGCGTCCCACAGCCAGTAGCCGACCTCGGTGTGGAACGGGTTCTCCTCGTCTCCCCGCCACGCCGCGGTGCGGTAGTCGAGGCCGTACAGGGACTGCGAGCCGTTGTCCACCGGGCCGAAGGGCTTCATGCTCGTCTTCTCGCGGTAGGGGGTCTCCACGATCCGGCCGTGCTCGTTGTTGAACGAGATGTCGAGGCCTTCGTCGCCCTCCCATTCTCCGATCAGCGCGGCCAAGGGGCCCCATGCATCGAATTCGCTCATGGGCCGAACAGTAGCCCTACGCCGTGGCCCGGCACGTCGCCGCCCCGACGGTCACTGTGACAGCCATCCCCGGGCTCGTGTGGTAGAGCCGGATGTCGGCGTACCCCTCGGCGTCGGTGGTCGTGCTCCAAGTGTCGGCGGCGTCGGAAGCGGTCGCCCTCTGCCGCGGCAGGTTCGAGTGGACAAAGACCTCGTAGTCGCCGGGGTAGCCGTCGTTGGACGGAGCGGCCGTCACCTGGCAGCTGGGCCCGTCCTTGCCGGGGTGGGGCTCCGTATCGGCGGCCGGCGCGGTGGCGGTGCTCGGCGGTGTCGATGCCGATCCCGTCACGTCGATGGACCACACCGGGTGGATCTCCATCCAGCCGTGGTCGGAGTCGAGCACGTACGGCCCGGTGACGGTCACCTCGGCTCCCAGCGAGGGGGTGGCGATGGCGGCACCGGTGCAGACCCCGTAGTCGTAGCCGCTCGAGCGGTAGGCCGTCGCCGGGAGCGGGGGAGGTTGGCCACGGACACAGCCGGGCTGGTCGGCCGGGACGATCTCGGTCACCAGCT
This sequence comes from Acidimicrobiales bacterium, assembly GCA_035312965.1. Lineage (GTDB taxonomy): Bacteria > Actinomycetota > Acidimicrobiia > Acidimicrobiales > Palsa-688 > JAKCDU01. The sequence goes on along the minus strand of DATGAX010000523.1, from coordinate 9,664 downwards.
CGCCGTCCTCGTGGGCGTAGTTGGCCTGGTCGAGCAGATGGGACTCCGCCGCCGGTAGAGCCAGGTCGACGTGCACATCGCCGTCGTCCTCGTGCCGGATGTAGGCGACCGTGCCCGTCACGCTGAGACAGTGCTGTCTCACCTGGAGGCGGTAGGGGTGGTAGACGCCGGTCATCGGATCGCCCGATCGGCAACCGCCGCTCGCCGCGGGGGGCGCCGGAGCCGAGGTCGGGCGGCTCGATGCCGGCGGCGGTACCTGGGCCGGTGGCGCCGGGGTGGCGGCGGCGCACGCCGCGGCGGCCGTGAGCACGGTCGCCAGGGCCAACCCGTTGGGGAGATCCGGTCGCCTGGGCATCCTCACCAAAGCATTAGTCCAGCCCAGTCATCCCGCCACCAGCAATTTCCGGCGCGGATAGGGGCTGGCCGCAAGCGGCCCCCCCCGTACGGCCCGGCCGCCGCAGTAGCGGCGCGGCGTCGTTAGGCTGCCGGCCGTGGCCGTCATCTCGCTGTCCGGCACCGGAGTGTGGTCCGGTGATCTCCGCTACGACCCCGACGCCGGGGCCAGAGCCGATGCCGTCGCGGAGCTCGATGCGCTCGGGTACACCGCGGTATGGATTCCCGATATCGGAGGCGACGTCTTCGAGGCGCTCGACGTCCTCCTCGGCGCCACCCAGCGCATGACGGTGGCGTCGGGCATCCTCAACATATGGCGCCACGAGCCGGCGGAGACCGGGCGCTGGTGGGCCGGGCTCGATCAGGAGCGGAAGGCCCGCACCCTGATCGGGCTGGGCGTGAGCCACGGGCCGTTGATCGGCGAGACGTGGCGCCGGCCCCTCACCGCCATGCGCGAGTACCTCGACGGCCTGGACGAGGCCGGCGTACCCGTCGAGCGGCGGTGCCTGGCCGCCCTCGGTGCCCGGATGCTCGATCTGGCCCGTGACCGGTCGGCCGGTGCCCACCCCTATCTCGTCACGCCCGAGCACACCGGGTCGGCCCGGAAGGCCCTCGGCGCCGATGCCCTTCTGGCCGTCGAGCAGGGCGTCGTACTGGAATCCGATCCCGGGCGGGCCCGCGAGATCGGCCGCACCGCCATCCAGCACTACTGCGCCCTGCCCAACTACGCCAACAACTGGCTGCGCTTGGGATACACCCAGGAGGACATCGACGAGCGCAGCGACCGGTTGGTGGACGGCTTGGTGGCGTGGGGGGATCTCGACGCCATCAAGGCCCGGGTGGACGCCCACCGCGCCGCCGGCGCCGACCACGTGTGCATCCAGGTGCTCGAGGAGCCGGACCAGGGCATGCCGCGGGCCGCCTGGCGCGAGCTGGCGGCCGCCCTCGCCGGATAGGAGCCGGTACCCGGGGTCCCCCGTTCCGACACCGTTCAGCTCCGCCGTCGCCGAGTCACCGGAGCAGATCGAAGGCCCACCACTGCACGACGGCACGGGCCCGTACCTGCTCGTCGACGGCCCAGCCACGGGACCCCGCCGCGGCGCGGATGGCCCGGCAGGCGGCGGCGATCTGGGCGGCCGGGTAGGGCCAGGTCCAGGCCAGGATCTGTCTCTCCCATTCGTCGAGATCCTCTCCGAGGCTCGTCTCGACATCGAAGTGGATGGCGGGCAGGGCCCGCATCCGAGCTCGCCCTCCCAGATAGCCGGCCACCGGCTCGGGATCGAAGACCCCGGGTCGTGTCCGGAACACTCCATGCTGGCGGAGTATCTCGTCGCAACCATCGGACCACGGCTTCGCGGTCGGTCCGCCGAAGTCGAGGAGCAGCTCGCCGCCCGGTTGCACGACCCGGCACACCTCGTCCAAGGCGGCCCTCCAGTCGGGGACCAGGTGCAGCACATGGCAGGCCAGAACGGCACCCACGGAGGAGTCGGTCAGGGGCAGCCGGGTCGCATCCGCCACCGCGATAGCCAAGCTCGCCTCTCCGGCGTTGGCTGCCAGCCGAGCCAGCATCGCGTGGGACAGGTCGGCGCCGATGAGATCGATCCCGCGCTGGGCCAGAGGTAGAGCGATGCGGCCGGTGCCGACGCCGATCTCCAGGGTCAGCCCTTTCCCCGCCAGCTCTCTGAAGAGGAGATCGGTGACGAGGTGATCGACGTCGTCGGGCAGCCGGCGCGTCGCGTCGTAGTAGTCCGCCGCCCGATCGAACGAGATACCGCCCACGGGAGCGGATGGTACCCAACCCCGACTCGTGGTCCGGTCGGGCGGCGGGCACTACGGTCGAGGGCGATGGCCGTCAAGTACGAGCGGGGTGCGGTCGAGGTGGCCGACGGGGTGTGGGCCTACCTGCAGCCCGATGGCGGGTGGGGCTGGTCCAACGCCGGCTACGTGGACGGTGGGGAGCAGGGTCTGCTCGTGGACACCCTGTTCGATTCGAGGTTGACCCGGCTCATGCTCGAGGAGCTCGAGCGGGTCACTCCTTCGGGCGGGCGCATCGCGACCGTCGTCAACACCCACGCCAACGGTGATCACTGCTTCGGCAACTCGGTCGTGACCGGCGCCGAGATCGTGGCGTCCGCGGCGTGCGCCCGGGAGATGGTCGAGCTGCCGCCCTCGCGGCTGGCCGGTTTGATGCGCATGGCCCCCGAGCTGGGCGCGGCCGGTGCCTTCCTCTCCCGTATCTTCTCCCCCTTCGACTTCGAGGGGATCGAGCTGGCGGCACCGACGCGAACCTTCGACGGCCGGCTCGACCTGTCGGTGGCCGGGCGCCCCGTGCAGCTGATCGAGGTCGGACCGGCCCATACCGCGGGTGACGTGATCGTCCATCTCCCTGCCGAGGGAGTGGTCTTCACCGGGGACATCCTCTTCCACGGCGGTCACCCCATCGTCTGGGCCGGTCCGGTCTCGAGCTGGGTGGCCGCCTGCGACGCAGTGAGCGGGCTGGGCGCGGCTGTCGTCGTCCCGGGCCACGGCCCGCTCGCCACGCCCGCCGCGGTGGAGGAGATGCGGGGCTATTTCCTTTGGCTGGCCGAAGAGGCCCGCCCTCGTTTCGAAGCCGGCTTGGCGCCGCTCGACGCGGCCCGTGACATCGGCTTGGGTCCTTATTCGGCGTGGGGCGAGCACGAGCGCCTGGTGGTCAACGTCCGGGCCCTGTACCGGGAGTTCGGAGCCGAGGGGGATACCGACGCGGTCACCGCCTTCGGCGATATGGCTGCCCTCGCATCCTGACGCCGCCGGGCGATCAGGGGCGGCCGGCTATGCCGTCGGCCAAGCCGTAAGCGACGGCCCCGGTGGCGTCGAGATGCAGCCCGGACCGCAGATCGGCTTCCACGTGCTCGAACGGGCGGCCGGTGACCTCGGCGATCCGGCGAACGAGATCCTCCAGCCTCGCTTGCATGTCGAGGGCCTGCTGATGGAGCTCACGGGCTATACCGGTGAACTCGGCCTGGGGCTCACGGATGTGGATGTGGGCGAAGGCGCCGATGCGCCGGTGGGCGCAGGCGGCCAGGACCCCGACCATCGTGCCGCCGACGGTGCCGGCGACTGTGCCATGGACGGCGACGCCCAGGGAGTCGATGGTGTCCATGAGGGCCAGAGCGACGTCCAACGAGTCTGACTCGGCGCTGATCCGCATCTCCACCGGCTCGTCCCCCAGAGCGGCGAGCACCATGAGAGATGCCGCGATGGCCGCCCCTTTGGCGTCGTCGATCCGGCCGCTCACCAGGACGACGCGCCGGTCCAGCAGCGCCTGCTCGGCGGCCGAGAGGCGATCGGGGAGCCCGGAGCCGGTACCGCCCTCGGAAGCGGCCACCCGCCAGTTCGTCACGGTTGGACGATACTGCGGCTACACGTTCCGATGGGCCGGCACCCGCTCCGATGGCTCGTAGACGAGGGTGGGGTGGCTGAAGCCCCGAAGCTGTATCTCGTCCGCCACCAGCCATGCTCCGGCTTCGTCGCCGGCCCGGGTGAGGGCTTCTTCACTCGCCAGCACCCGCCCCAGCCGCTGCTTGGCCTCGTCGGTGAGCCGGGCCGCTTCGTTGACCGGTGCGCCGATGACCGTGTACTCGTAGCGTTGTTCGGCCCCGATGTTGCCGGCCACCGCCGGCCCGGCCGACACGCCGATCGCGGCGTCCAGCTCGGGCGACACCGCACCCAGGGCCAGCAGCTCCCGCCGCAGGGTCCGGGCCGCCCGCAGGGCGCGGGTGGCATGGTCCTCGGTCCCGATCGGCGCGCCGAACACGCACACGGCGCCGTCGCCTTCGAATTTGTTGACCCAACCGCCCTCGTTGCTGATCACCCGGACGACCGTGCCGAAGAACCGGTTGAGCAGCTCCACCACGGCCTCAGGGCTGCGGCCGACGGTGAGCCCGGTGGAGTTGATCAGGTCGATGAAGATGACGCCGACGTCCCGCCGCTCGCCGCCCAGGGCCACCCCGCGCTCGAGAGCCAGGTTGGCGACCTCGGCGCCGACGTGGCGGCCGAAGAGGTCCTGGAGGGCCCGCCGCTCCCGCAGCCCGCCGACCATGTGGTTGAAGCCGGCCTGCAGCAGCCCGATCTCACTTCCGTCGTCGATCGAGACGGCTACTCCGAGATCGCCGCGCTGCACCCGGCTCAAGGCCTGGCGCAGCTCCATCAGCGGCGCCGCCAGCGAACGGGTGGTGGAGTAGAACACGACCGTCCCGGCGAGCAGCCCGGCGCCGGCGATGAACCAGACGACCGACGCGCTCGGCGGCTGATGGGCGGGGCGGCCGACGAAGGTGAGGGCGATCATGATCAGGTACACGTCGGCGCCGACGACCCACGACAGGAGCAGCTTGGCCCGGACACCGGGCATCAGGGCCCGCTCCGGCGCTTGGTAGGCGAACGCCGCCGCCACCAGCGGGCGGATGGTCCACTCGGCCAGCAGGTACGTGAACCCCGAGGTGCTGAGGCCGCCCAGCAGGATCGACAGCGCCACCCTCGCTACGTAGGCGGCGCCGTGACCGAGCGAGCTGACTCCGGACCAGAGGACGGCGGCACCGAGCCAACCGGTCATGGACACGCCGGCCAACCTCCACGGGACGGCCAGACCGGCCTTCTGCTCGGCCTCGGTGGGCGCCCGGTCGTGCAGCACCCAGTCCCACGCCCTGCGACCGATCCTCCCGGCCCACCACGTGCCGGCCAGCCCGGCGACGGGCAGGTAGATGCTCAGAAGGGTGATGTCGATCCAGCCGAAACCGGGCTGGCCTCTGATGCTGTTGCTCGTCAGCACGCCTGACGCGGTGGCCAACGCCGCTCCGATCAGGTGGGCGAGCGGTATCCGGGTGGTGAGCCGGCGGCCGACCCGGTCGAAGAGCTCACGGTTGGCTTGCGCCTCCCCCATTGCGTCCAAAGGGTACGCGTTGACCGGCGTCGCTTCCACGTGTCTCTTGGCACACCGGAGGGCGACCCGGCGGGCCGGTCGCCCGCGGCTACGACGCTCCGGCGGCCGCCGCCTCCACGTGGGCCAGGTGCAGGCGGTCGAACTCCTCGGCCGCCGCTTCGTCGCCGGCCATCTCGGCGTCGATGTCGGAGTCGGCGAACGCCATCACGCCCATGTCCTCGAAGGCCTTGCGGATCTGGATCCCCCACAGGCCGATGTCCCGGATGATGGGGACGATGCGGGTGAAGAGGTACACCCGGAACTGGCGGAACAGCTCGCTCTCGTCCACCCACTTGGTGGCATCGGGCGGGAGGTCCAACCGCTCCCACACCTCCTCGGCCATGAAGCGGTCCCGCATCCGGTAGCACGCGTCCACGCAGAACTCCTCGCGCTCGGAGCGCTCGGCTTCGGTGAGCTGAGGGTAGTAGTCCCGCAGGGCCAGGCGCCCGAACATCACGTGGCGCGCCTCGTCCTGCATCACGTACGCGTTGATGGCGCGGGCCAGGGGCTCCGAGGCCATGTTGCGGATGAGGCCGAAAGAGGCCAGTGCCAGTCCCTCGATGAGGACCTGCATCCCGAGGTAGGTGATGTCCCAGCGGCTGTCACCGACCGTGTCCTGCAGGAGGCTGGCCAGGTTGCCGTTGATCGGGTAGACCAGCCCGATCTTCTCGTGGAGGTACCGGCTGTACACCTCGACGTGGCGGGCCTCGTCGATCGTCTGGGTGGCGGCGTAGAACTTCGAGTCGATGTTCGGCACCGTCTGCACGATCTTGGCGACCGAGATGAGCGCCCCCTGCTCGCCGTGCATGAACTGGCTGAGCCGCCACGCCTCGAACTCCCGGTGGGCCAGGTCCTTCTCCTTTCGGTCGAACTTGTCCCACCAGGGCGAACCGAAGAGGGGGTGCGCCTCGTCCGGCATCCCGATCGGGCGGTTGGGGTCCACCTCCTGGTCCCAGTCCAGCCGGTCCGACCCGACCCACTGCCGGCGGGTGCCCTTGTCGTACAGCCTCAGCAGCTGCTCCCGGCCCTCGGTGTAGTTGAAGTCGAACACGGACCGGCTGGGGGAGTCCACGCTCCACGCCTCGGCCGCACCCTGCACCGTCGTCTCGACCGGAGCCCCGCCCGGTGTGGCGAACGCGCCTTCGTGTTCTCCCATTGGCCTTGTCCCTCCCCGTTGGTCCGCGCCTCCGCCTCTCCGCAGAGAAGCGTGACGCCGTGTCACAGTTTCCCACGGTGGGTACACTCGGTCAAGTGGCCGTCGCCGACACCGCGGATTCCGCGACGCCTCGCCGGGTCCGGCGGATGGCCACCCGGCGAGCGATCATGGACGCGTTGGAGCAGCTGCTCGGCAGCCGCTCCTATCAGGACGTGCGGGTGGAGGACCTCATGGCCGCGGCGGGACTCACCCGCACCGCCTTCTACCGGTATTTCCCGGACCTGGAGTCCGTCCTTCTGGCGTGGATCGAGATCCTGCACGCCGAGTTGGCGGTGGCCGCCGACCGCTTCCTCTCCTTCGACGTCGATCCCGTTGCCGGCCTGCTCGAGGCGAACACCGGCTTGGCCGAGGTGTGGTTGCGGCACCGGCGCCTGCTCCGGGGGATCTTCGACGCCGCCACGACCGGCAGCCGCGTCCAGCAGGCCTGGCACGATCTGGTCGAGTCCTTCTTCGCCCCGGTCGAGCAACGCCTCGACGACCTGGCCCGTCAGGGGCGGTCGTCGCTCGTCAATCGGGCGGAGACGGCGCGTGCCCTGGTGTGGATGAACGAGCGCTACCTGTTCGAGTCGTTGGCCGGCGACCTCGCTGTCCCGGTCGACACGGCGGCTGCCACCCTCACCGACATCTGGCGCCGGGTCCTGTTCAGCCCGCCTGGTTGACCGTCCCGACGAGTGATCCGCTCAGAGATCGACGGCGCAGCTGGAATCCACGCCGAGCACTTCGAGGGCGCGTCCCAGGCCGAGGCACACGGCCACGAACATGGTGAGATCGAGGACCTCGGCATCGGTGTACTCGGACCGCAGCCGCGAGAACAGCTCGTCGTCGATCCCGCGGTGGTCCGCAGCAAACCGCTCGGCGAACTCCACGGCCAGCCTCTGGCGGGCGGTGTAACCCGGGTAGGTGGTCGCTTCGTGCACGTGCTCGTACAGCTCCTCCGTCACCCCGGCCTCCACAACCGACGGAGCCCGGAAGTCGGCGCAGGCGCGGCACGCGTTGAGCTGGGCGATGCGCATGCGGGCCACATCGCGCTCTTCGGCGGGAAGGATGCTGCGCCGGTAGATGGTCGACGTCATGGCCTCGACCATGGCGCCGATCTGCGGTCGGAGGGTCCACACCATGGCCGCTTCACCGCCCGGACCGGGAGGGATGTCGATTCGAGCCATTCCGGGATGATACGCCACGGGGCAAAAATCCCGGCAGGACGGCCCTCGGTCGACGAAACTGCCGGCCCGTGATCATCCGCGACCGGGTGCCCGAGGACGCCGCCGCGTTGGAAGCCATTGCCCGGGTGACCCACCGAGTGGACCGTTACCCCAAGTACCTGCCCGACGATGTGCGCTCGTTCATCGTCAGCGCCGACGCCGTCCGGGCCTGGGTGGCCGTCCGTGACGGCCGGGTCATCGGTCAGATCGCCCTGCACGAGAAGAGCGTGCCCGAGGTGATGGACCTCGTCCGGGCGGCCACCGGCCTGCCGGAGGACAGGGTGATCGTCATCGCCCGGCTGCTCGTGGACCCTGGGGCGCGGCGAGCCGGGGTGGGGCGGGCGTTGTTGGACCGGGCGGTCGAAGAGGCGACCCGGATGGGGCGCCGGGCCGTGCTCGACGTGGTCGAGGAGCACACCGCGGCCATCGCCCTGTACGACGGCGCCGGATGGACGCAGCTCGGGACCGTCGAGTGGTCCCTGCCCGGTGATCTGTGGTTCCGCGAGTTCGTGTACCTGGCACCCGGCCCCCGGACTGGCCGAGGCGGGCACTGTGACGTCCGAGGGTGGACCCGCCGATTCGGAGCCTAATCCCAGACCGGTCTGACGGGGTCCTGCGGCCGGCGGCCGAGCATGGGTTGTGGCCGGCGAGCGCCGGTCCTCTCCCCGAAAGGATCCTCCGAAATGACCATTGCCGACAAGATCCGAAGTCGCCCGCGCATGTGGGCGTCAGCCGCCCTGGTGACCGCCGGTCTGGCGTCGGGTGCCATCCTCGGCACCACTCTGACGGCGGGCGCCTCGACCACCACCACGTCGACGTCGTCGAGCTCCGCTTCCTCCTCCGCACCGGGCTCCACCACCGGGCCCGGGTGCGCCCCGCCCGGCGCCGCCGCCCACCCGCTCGGGAAGACGGGCACTGTGACCGCCGTGGGCAAGGACAGTGTCACGATCGACGGCACCGCTTACGCCGTCACCTCCACCAGCGATATCGACAAGAACGGCGAGGCCGGTCTGTCCGATCTCAAGGTGGGGGACAAGGTGACGTTCAGCACGCTGTCGTCCGCCGCCACCCCGACCGTCGACAAGCTGCACGCCGGCAGTGAGGCCCTGGACCGTCCGGCCGGTCCCCGCCCGGGCGGGCCGCCCCCCGGGACGGGTCAGCCGGCCGGGTCGTCGAGCAGCGCGCTCGGGTAGGCCCCCCGCCCGCCTGCTGCGGCACCGGAAGGGTGTCGCAGCAGGCTGCCCCGGCCAATACGCTGCGCCCATGGCTCAGGAACTGAAGGTGGGGGACAAGGCCCCGGACTTCGCGCTGCCCGACCAGACGGACAAGGTCATCAGGCTCGAGGACTACAAGGGCCGGCGGGTGCTCGTGTACTTCTACCCGAAGGCCGACACCCCGGGGTGCACGGCCCAGTCGTGCGGCCTGCGGGACGTCCTCGGTGACATCGGGGACGCCGCGGTGATCGGCATCAGCCCCGACAAGCCGGCCAAGCAGGCCAAGTTCGACCAGAAGTACGGGCTCGGCTTCCCGCTGCTGGCCGACGAGGACCATGCTGTGGCCGAGGCCTACGCCGTCTGGACCGAGAAGTCCATGTACGGCCGGAAGTACATGGGCATCCTGCGCTCCGCCTTCCTGGTGGACGAGAAGGGCGAGCTGGTCGAGGTCTGGTACAAGATCAGCCCCCAGGACACGGCCAAGCGATTGCTACAGGCGCTGGCCGACCGTTAGGGGACCCTCGCGTCAAGGTCGATGAGGGCCTAGTGACCTGAGTCGCTAAATCGTGTCCACTAGGGAATTTTGGGGGTGGTGGTCGCGTTCGGTCGTGGCGTAAGCGACGATTGGAGGCGCCGTGGCCGACCCTGTAGCTGTCCCGATAGTTCTAAGCGAGGAGGAGCG